>CALFYU010000548.1 GCA_937952455.1 uncultured Planctomycetaceae bacterium | reverse complement strand
GATAGTTCGTGACCATGGCAAATAACATATGCTTGCTAGGTTGTTGTGTTGGTTGTTAGGCAGGTTTTGCCTACAAAGGCGTGGATAAGAACTTCTTCGCTCCAACTGGGAGGTTCGACATGCCGCGAAATGTTTTGTCGGCACACAAATCGGCCGTCGAGGAACGCACGATGTCACGGCACACACTTTCGAAGGGGCTCTACGTATCTGCCGCCGCCGCTTCATTTTTGCTTTCTGTCTACCTCTGGTTCAACGGCAGCAAGGAGCAAGGCGCCTTCGTGGGCTTGTGGGTCCCTTCGATCCTCTCGTTTGGTACCCTGATGATGAGTGGCCGCCATGAGTGAAACATCAATTTTTATTTTTGGCTGCTTCGTGTTTGGATTGTCGCTCGCCGGCACGATGGTGTTGACGATCGGCACCTCTCACGATCGTGTTGAGGACGCTGATCAATCTTTGGCTGCCGAGGCACCGCAAAGTCTCTCTACGTTGAATCGATCTTCATAAGCAAGGTGCCTTATGAATCAATGGTCTCCGTTTCTACCACCACGAGGGTTTGGCTTTGCCGCGCCACTCGTGGCCATAAGAACCAGATCGCGGAGTCCAGCATCGCAGCGAAACTTGTTGTCTGCCGTTGTAACAGACCGGTATGTACGCCTATCCCAGGAATTGGCCATACGCTTCGACGGAAAGGCTGCTTCTGACCGTTAGGTTTTGACGCCAGCCAACCCTTGGAATGACGCGTTCATTGAGCTTCTGCAAAGCGGGTGGGGCATTCGATGTGAGACGAGCCAGTTGTGATTGGCTTGGCTTGAATCTTCAATAGTCAATAGGTCGAGTTCGCATGGCGAAATCCAATGCTGAACGTCCAGCTTTCGTTGTCTTGGGCGCGACTGGCTCGATTGGTGCGGATTTGAGCCGCCGGTTAGTGAAATCGGGCGCCAGGATATTGCTCGGTGCAAGAAACAAGGTTGCCCTGGAGGATCTCGGGAGAGAACTGAAGGCCGACTGCTTTGAAGTTGACGCGCATCGACCTGCCTCAATCCATGAATGCTTGGAAAATGCGGCAGCAGAGTTTGGAAGAATTGACGGTGTCGTGAATTGCATCGGATCGGTGCTGCTCAAAGCGGCTCACGTGACCTCCACGGAGGAATGGAATGAGACGATCGCCGTGAACCTGACGTCAGCGTTCTGCGTCGTTCAGTCCGCCGGGAGGATAATGCGCCGCAGCGGTGGGTCGGTCGTTTTGATTTCCTCAGCGGCTGCGCGCATCGGGCTAGCCAACCATGAGGCAATTGCAGCCGCTAAAGCGGGCATCATCGGGTTGACACGTTCAGCTGCAGCGACGTATGCCAGCCGTGGTCTGCGGGTCAATGCAGTGGCACCCGGCCTCGTGAAATCACACATGACCAAAGCCCTCTGGAAAAGCGCTGCTGCCGAATCGGCTTCCAAGTCCATGCACCCGATGGGACGTCTGGGCGAACCGAGCGATGTTTCCTCCGGCATTTGGTGGCTGGTGCAACCTGCAAATGACTGGATAACCGCACAGATGCTTGAGGTAGACGGTTGGTTAGCGACCATCGCTCCGAAGAACAAAGCGACCATTTGAGATCAGCAGTCGACAGGTTCACAATGCAGGCGTTTTCCCACGATCAACTCGAAAAGTACATGCGTCTGACGATTGAGATCGCTCGGCAAAATCCTAGTGCGGCGTTTGGAACCGTGCTCGTCGATCATGAGCTTGGTCAAGTGGTCGGTGAAGGCGTGAATCAGGTGACGAAGAACCCGATTTTGCATGGTGAAATCGATGCCATTTTACGATACGCAGAAAATGGTGGCCTCCGCTGGTCGAATCTGTCGTTGTTCACAACGGCGGAACCTTGCTGTATGTGCCAAGCTGCGATTATGTGGGCGGGGATTCCACGAGTCGTATATGGCACGTCTATTTCCAAGCTAGTCGAATTGGGCTGGACACAGTTTTGCATGACCGCGGAGGATGTTACAAAGCGGGCCCCATTTGCCCAATGTGAGCTGTTGGGCGGAGTACTGAAGAAGGAATGTGACAGATTGTTCAACAAGCACAAATCAGACCCATGATGCGGCGACGAGCTTCTCATTGAGTGTCGCGGACAGGCTGGCCATCCCCGGCCAGCAGCCTGCTAGAGCCAGGACTGTCTTTCGAATTGTTGAAAGTCGGTGTCCGTATGATTGGAAAAGCCCGTGGCCTGAAAACGCGGGAGGTCGTCAGATGGCTAAGATCCCTTCATTGATACTTTCAGCACGGGAGAAATGGAAGTATCGCGGCCAGATCCGCCCTTCTTTTGCAAAGCCGATTGAGGCTGGCCAAGAGTCGGTCTGGGATTATCCCCGTCCGCCGCGGATCGAGAGAGACTCCCGTGAATTCATCGTGATGAGGACCGGGACGGTCGTCGCGAAGACGAGTCGGGCAATCCGTGTATTGGAGACCGCAAGCCCGCCCACATTCTATTTGCCCCCACAAGATGTCCGCATCGATTTGTTGGCGGAGGCAAATGGCAACTCGATCTGCGAATGGAAGGGGCTTGCCCGGTATTGGTCTATCGCTCTACCAGACCAGCGGCTGCTACGCAATGCGGCATGGTCATACGATGATCCATTTGAAGGGTTTGAGCAAATCGCCGGTTACTTTTCGTTTTACCCCAGGCTTGTCGACTGCTCGGTCGACGGCCGCCGCGTTTTGCCACAGCCGGGACATAGCTATGGCGGCTGGGTCACTCCAGAGATAATCGGGCCGTTCAAAGGTGAAGCTGGTACGGAAAGTTGGTAGATGGTCGGCCAACCTGCGGATCATCTCATCCCAGCTTAACTGCCACTTTCACAAGCATTTGCGACGATTGGGCAGGCGAGCGCCGCGGGCTGATTCTGTAAGCCCGCTCGGAAGGAAAAACTTCGCCAGTAAGGTTGCCCGTCAGGGTAGTTGCATATACAATTACAGCGAAGGAGAAACGACATGAGTGCCAATCAACTCCAAACGGCAGTTGACACCATTGCCGGGGAGTGCATCGCCGTTCGATTGCGAATGCTCAACCGGGTGGTGACGAACCTATACGATGACGCCCTGCGGCCGTTTGGCCTGAAGATCAGTCAGATGAACATCCTGGTTGCTGCGGCGAAAATGGGCACGGCTCGCCCCGCCGAAGTCTGCGACCATCTACATCTCGACGTATCCACGCTGAGTCGCAACGTAGAACGCATGAAGGCACGAGGTTGGCTAGAAGTCGTGCCCGATGTAGATGGTCGAGCGCAGCCTTTTCGTCTGACAGCTCAAGGACGCCGCCTGTTGCTGAAAGCGGCCCCGGGATGGGAGAAGGCCCAGCAGCAGGCCGAGATTGTTCTTGGAGATGGAATTGTCAACCAGCTGAATCAGGCGATTCGCAGGTTGAACACTGTTGGCCACTCGAGGTGACCCTTTTTTTACCGATATATTTGCATATACAAATAAAGGCCTGCTATGAAACTCTCCGATCACCCCACCTTCAAGCGGATGCAAGGTCAAGGACTGAAGACCGAATCAAAGGGCGAATCGCTACTCGACGCAGAATGGCTGCGGCAACTCGTCCTCGATGCCGGGGCCGATGACGTGGGGTTTGTCGAGATCGAACGCCGAGAACTCGATGATCAACGGCAAGACATCTTAAAGGCATTTCCCAAAGCGAAGACGTTGGTCAGCTTCGTCGTTCGCATGAATCGGGAGCCAATTCGTACTCCCGCCCGGTCTGTTGCCAATCTTGAGTTTCATCACACGGGGGATCATGTCAACGAGGTTGGTCGCACGATTGTGCGGGCGCTCGAACAACATGGCGTCCGAGCATTAAACCCAGCGATGGGATTTCCAATGGAAATGGATGAGTTTCCCGGCAAAGTCTGGGTCGTCTCACACAAGCCGGTTGCCGTCGCTGCAGGTCTTGGAATGATGGGTATTCATCGCAATGTCATTCATCAGAAATTTGGCAACTTCATCCTGTTGGGCACGGTGTTGATTGATGCCGAGGTTGCACAGTACGGTCAACCGATCGATTACAATCCGTGCCTCGAATGCAAACTCTGTGTAGCGGCGTGTCCGGTCGGAGCGATCTCACCGGCTGGCGATTTCAACTTTTCCGCCTGCTACTCCCACAATTACCGAGAATTCATGGGCGGCTTTACGGACTGGATCGAACAGGTGGCCGGCAGCAAGAACGCCGTCGATTATCGCACCCGGGTTAGCGATTCCGAATCCGCTTCCATGTGGCAGAGTCTCTCCTTCGGAGCGAACTACAAAGCAGCATACTGTCTCTCCGTCTGTCCTGCTGGTGAAGACGTGATTGGCCCGTACCTCGCTGACAAGAAGGCGCATCTAAACGACATCGTGAAGCCGCTGAAAGAGAAGGAAGAAACGATCTACGTGCTGAAGAACTCCGATGCGGAGGATCATGTCGCCAAACGTTTTCCGACCAAAACAACAAAGTACGTCGGAAATAGTCTACGGCCCAGCAGCGTCAAAGGCTTCTTGCAAGGAGTCCCGTTGGTCTTTCAACCCGGCAAGGCTGCGGACCTAAATGTGACCTACCACTTCACCTTTACCGGAGACGAAGAATGGCAAGCAACCATCGCGATCGCCGATAAGCAGATCACGGTCGAAGAGGGGCACATCGGTACGTGTAATTTGCATGTCATTGCTGACGCAAAGACGTGGGTCCGCTTTCTGCGACACGAGCGGAGCATCGTTTGGGCGCTCCTAAGACGGAAGGTAAGACTCAAAGGGCCGCTGAAGCTACTGTTGGCGTTCAGAAATTGCTTTCCGCGGTAGTATTTCGGTGTATATTCTGAAACCCGTCTGCGAATTTGTTTAGTAGATTCTTCAGGCCCCGCGGTCAAAAACAGTGACGAATGCAAGGTGAACGCCAAACGGAGGTTCGCGCAACACGCTCTGAGAAAGGCGCGCCAACGAAAGTTGGGGAAGTTCAATTTGCGGCGGCATCATCCTCGTCGTCGCCCGCGGGGCACGGGGCGTAAGCATCGCGGTGGCATCGTAGGTCGCGTGGGGATTGAACAGCGCCTTCCCGATGTCGAAAAACGAAGTCGCAAAGTTGATTGGGAGGGGGACACGGTGGCGGGCAAGTCGGGACATTTGGTGACGGCCGTGGAGCGCATGAGTCGCTTTGTGGTGATCGCCAAGGTGTCGGACAAGCGGACGGCGAGCGTGAATCGGGGGGGAAATCCGCGCTCAACAAAGTGCCGGATCAGTTTCGCAAGACGCTGACGTTGGACAACGGGACGGAGTTTTCTCGGTTTGGGGAACTGGAACGCGCGTTGAGTTTGCGGGTGTATTTCGCGGAGCCCTACCAATCGAATCAGCGGGCCACGAACGAGAACACGAACGGATTGTTGCGGCAATACTTTCCGAAGGGGACGGACTTTCGCACGGTGAGCCATCAAGCGGTTGCAAAAGTCGCGCAGCGGTTGAATAATCGACCGAGAAAATGTTTTTGGCTATCGCACGCCTCACTAAGTGCTTTTCGATGAATGACGAAGCGGGGTTTGTTGCATTTCAGTTTTGAACCTGCCGACTCAATGGACAGTCATCTGGACTTTCCCAATCATTTCTCTTCTGAGGAGACAATCGTATGAGCAACTTGCCCAATCGACGCACATTTCTGCGCACGGGAGTCGCCGCCGGTGCCGCACTTTCTCTTGGCAATCGTCTCTTGGCGGCACAAAGGAGCGATCAAGGCGGAGTTCCCAAGCGGCCCCTGGGAAAAACCGGCGTTGACGTCTCCATCTTGTGTCTGGGCGGCTGGCACATCGGCAAGGCGGCAATCGATGATGGCGACGCCGCCGCAATCCGACTAATGCACCAAGCGCTCGACGAAGGCATCACATTCTTCGACAATGCCTGGGATTACCACGATGGGCACAGCGAGGAAGTGATGGGCAAGGCCGTTAAAGACCGCCGCGACAAAGTTTTTCTAATGACGAAAAACTGCGAACGGGACTATCAAGGGTCCATGAAGGATCTTGAACAGAGTTTGCAACGCCTGCAAACCGATCACATCGACTTGTGGCAGTTCCATGAGATGGTTTACGACAACGATCCGGATTGGGTCTTCGAAAAGGGGGGCATGAAAGCAGCGCTGGAAGCCCAGAAAGCAGGGAAAGTGCGCTTCGTCGGCTTTACCGGGCACAAGGATCCTGCCATCCATCTGAAGATGCTTCACAAACCGTATGCTTGGGCATCGGCGCAGATGCCGATCAACGTTTGTGATTATTTCTTCCGGAGCTTTCAACACGATGTCGTGCCTGAATGCCTCAAGGTGGGCACGGGGCCTATCGGAATGAAAAGTCTCGGAGGGGGCATGCAGGGCAAAATCCCCAGTTCCGGCATCGCGACCGCTTCTGATTGCATTCGATTCGCGTTGTCACAGCCGATTTCGTCGCTCGTCGTGGGGCTTCGTAATGAACGCGATCTGAATCAGGCACTGGACGTCGCACGCGACTTCAAGCCGCTAACCCGCGAGGAACAAAACGCGTTGCTTGACAAGGTCAAGGACCAAGCGGGAGATGGCCGGCACGAATTGTTCAAGACCAGCAAAGAATTCGACGGGCCTCACCACCGCAAGCAACACGGCTTTGCTGTTGACTGATCACTGGCCGCCACAGTTACACAGGCGTAGAGACGTTTCGAGCTGATTTGCACAGCTTGTTGAACTCGTTGATAAGCAAGCGTTTCGAGTCGTTTGCAGATCGCGGGTTTTTCCAACATACGATGACCCATGTCTAAACGTCACGTCGTCCTACGGCTAAGCGATGGGCCGGGGGATGTGCAATGGGCGGGAGAAAGGCGGGCAGAAATTCGCCTCCCGCTCGCGCGCGAGGGGTCTGAACGGACTTTCTCGGGTATCGTATTCCTCTGCGGTCGACATTCGTCAATTCTGAATATTATTCCGACACCAATTCCGACATAAAAATGACAATTCTGCTGTTCTCGAATGAACCTTCCAGGCGTCCAGCAATCTGCGCTGAATCAGCGGCCGTGACTCTGTCGGTGATACATGTCGCAGTAAAGCTCTCCATGTGCCACGCATCCAATTCGTCCGCCGCGCCGGTCACGATGTCGCTGATAAACACCAATCCCCAGTCGTCGCGGTAGACATGTTCCCAAGTCAGTAAATCACCCGATGCGTTAATTGCCAGCGGTGGTGCAATCCCAGCCCATGGGAGCATCTCGACAGACTGATCGTAGCGGAAGGGGCCCCAATCTGCGTTGCCGTCTTTCGTAAATCCAAAATGAATGCCGCAGAAAACTCCTGCGTCGTTTAGCCCCTCAATTTGAGATCGCATCGAAACGCCGAGCTTGGGAAACGTCTCCAGATGGGGCGTCTTTCCGGTCGTGTAACGAAATGCGATGTGATCGTTTGTCACACCCGCGACCTGGGCCGGCCGCTTCCCCAGCGGGTTGTTGAGTTGAATTGTGCTCGTAGAAATATGTGCCGGCAGGAGTTGGGGAGTTTTTGCACTGAAATCTTGAGGTTCTCCGTCGCGGGAGGCGCGAACACTGGTATCGCCGTTGTATAACCCTGGATTGAATAGGTACGCAGACCGCGGATTTTCGATCCGTACGATGATGTCACCGTTTTCATTGATTTGTGATCCGCTAGCGAAAGCCGCTCCGAAATTCGGCAACAAATCCACGACGGGCGTGTCGGCGCCAAGATCGAGCGCAAAGGGGTGTACGTCTCCATTGGCCTGTTGCAGGCATCCCACCACGACTCCCCATTCGTTGATGGCAAATCCCGCGCGTAGCCATGCTCCTTCGGGAATGCCATCGACCGCAAGATCGTTCAAGTCAATCGCTTGTTTGATATTCCTGGCTGGGGCGTAAAGGAATGCAGTGATCCCCCTGGCACTTGAGTACAGGCCCACGATGTCACCGGCATTGTTCATGTCGAGAACGTCGAACTCACCAAACGTGGAATTTGCTGGCAATCTTGGCAAATGAATTCGATACCGCACCTTGGGTAGGCCCGGCCCCGCCGCGGAACGCGGTTCGCCGTTTTGCAATGTGATGCCAATTGCTACAAACGTACCAACGAGGGCAATTGAAAACGGCACCCGAGTCCAATTTCCTGACTTTCTCATGTTTGGTTCTCCTTGGTGGAGAGCGGCTGCAGAATTAGACCGCCACCACGTGCGCGCACGGTGAGCGCAGACGGAGGTCTCGGACGTTGGCGAGCTAGTTTGATCGCGGGGTTCCTAATTGCCGCATTGCTCGTTCAACCGATGAAACTCAGCTTTTGCTATTGAGATTCTGACGTTACCCCAACGCTTTACTTATTCGGAGTTGCCTCTACTAAACCGAGCGAAACTTCGGCTTCGGTTCGGAAGAGGTCCAACGTCATTCGCCGATTCCAGGCAGCACTTTTCGAACATTCGATTTCGTGCAAACGCACTCCGTTTCGGAAATGGTGCGTCGCTTTTTGGCGATGGCCCAATTGTTCGTGTGTCATAGAAAGGAAATACTCGGTGTATGCGGGTGACGTTCGACTACCTTCAACGAGACCTTCGTGGTTCCAACGTTCGGCGAGTTCCGTGAATTGGGTCAGGGCTTCTGAATATCGCCCGGCACGGTAGAGCGCGGCACCGAGCGTTTGGGCGTAAGATAATGACTTCGGTTCGGCCTTAGTAGCGAGTTCCGCGAGACCTAGCGGTAATGTCGGATCACTGAATGCCCCGGGGGCAAGCAAGCACGTCCAAGCCACCCAGTGGGCAGTATCTGGATCGGCAGTCTTGGCGAACCGCTCCACCATCGCTGTGGCAGCAGTCTGATATCCCTCGTAGTCCCCGACAGCGAGATTTAAGATCGCCTGATCGTAAGCGAGAATCGCGTTATTTGGTTGCAGTTCCGCACATTTGACGAAATCCGCCTTGGCATCTCGATGCCGGTGCTGGCAAAGATATGCAGTGGCGCGATTGATGTAGGCATCCGCATAAGACGCGTCAATTCGTATTGCTTCAGACGCATCGGCAACCGCTTCGTCGCACCGCCGACCATGGCGATGACTTATCGATCTCAGCGAGAGCGATTCCAACAGATTGTGTCGGTAGAGTTGATTATCTCCATAAGTTTCGACCAGGGTGCGGCCGAGTGTGATCGCCTCGGAAAGTACAACGACTGCCTCGTCATATTTCTTCCCATACACGTATCTATTTCCAACGGCACGGAGGTTTTCGACCAACAGGTTGTGGACCTGCGGATCGTTGCTATACCGGAACGCCAGCAAGTTATTTAAGGCATCTGCAGCCTCTTCGGTCGAACCACTTTGAGAAAGAAGCTGAAGACGTTCTCCTTCGGCAGCGACCAACAAATTGGCATATCTTTCTTGGAAATCCGTGAAATTAACCATTTCCATGGCGCCGTTTGGTTTTTCGACGAGATAGCGCAGCTCTGCCTCTACGACTTCACGATCGCCATCGATAATCTGCCCCGACGAGCTAAAAACAAGGGACTCAGCACGAGCCTTAAACGGAATTGCTAGCCACTGGCACTTTCCTGTGGCCACATTCCACATCCGCATGCTGCTTGCGAAGTGACTAGTCGTAATCAGCCGTCGTGAATCGGGACTCCAATTGAGCAAAAATGCAGTAAGCGTGTGCGCCTGAACGACCCTCTCCAACGTGCCGTCATGACGCAGAATCCGTACCTTACCGGCTATGTCGCCGACTGCAATCCATTTTCCATTCGGACTCCAGACGGTAACGGGTCTCTTTATCGGTATCGATGTTTGCAGTGTTCCATCGGCTAGCCACAGCTTCCAGTCGTATCCGTCATAGGTGACAGTGGTGTTCCGGTCGGGGCTCAAGATCTTCGAAGGTAAGGGGAAAGTTTCTTCTCCATCTGCAGGAATCGTACCCAACGTTTTTCCGTCATCGTTCGACCGCCATTTCGTTCCATCCTCACTCGTGGCGACAAGAACTCCTTCGCCATCACTTTGGGAATACTCCAAACTCTCAAATTTGATGCCGTCCGTCGATTGGTCCGTCAAAGTCCGGACTCGTTGGTCCTTTATGTTCCAAAGCTTGATGACCGAATCGCCGCAGATTGCCAACTGGTTTTGGTTCGTCCACACAAAGCTATTGACCCGTCCGGCGAGTGCGTCGATGGTTCTGATATTTGAAACGTCCTCGATTTCTACCAAATACAATTGTTTGTTATTCGAACCGAGGGCAATGTATCGGCCGTCGGGGCTAAAGCGGACGCCGGATTCCCTGAATACGCCCGGCAATCGAGGTCCAAGATGGCCGCGGTGATCCCACAAGCGTCCTCTGTAGGTGATCCATTTCCCGTCCGAACTCCAGTCCACCTGGTCAAGCCACCAGTGTACACCTTTGGGCATGAGAGAACCGATTGAGACTTTATCGTTGCTCTCGCGATCGATGACATCTAGAGATTGAAAGCCGGCCACCGCCAAGTGTGAGCCATTGGAAGACCACGCAAGCGATATGCAGCCCCCGTTGTCAGTCGAGATGTCAGAATCGATCGTGCCAGTTTGCGTGTCCCATAAACATGGGTGCATTGAATATCCGCCGGCGGCAATAAATCGTCCTCTAGGGTGCCAAGCAAGGGTTTCGATGCCGTCAATGCCATATTCGGTAGGTTTCCGCATGACGTGCCCGGCTGTACCCTCCTTGACATTCCATAACCGGACACTTCCCTCGCCAGGACGTCCAAGGTCCAAATTGCCGCTGGCAGATGCGAATTGTCTTCCGTCGGGGCTGAATTGCAGGCACCGCACGCTCAAGCGATGGCCTTCAAAGCGTCGCACGACTGCGGCCTGCTCAAAGTCCCAGAGGCGAACGACAGTGTCCCCTGCGTCTTGAGTAGGATACGTAGCCATGACTCCGCCACCCGATGCCAGACGCTTTCCATCAGCTGTCCAATCCAAACTGAACACAGGGCTTTGATGGTCGCGAAGGATTTCGACCGGTGCGCCATCATTACTCCAAATACGTATCGTTCCATCAGAACCGCCCGAAGCCAACAATTTACCCTGCGGATGCCACTTCACGTTGTTCACTTCTCCGACATGCCCATTAAGCACGTGTGTTGGGACGCCGTCGATCGTCCATAATCGCACCGTGCCATCCCAGCTGGCAGACGCCAGCCTTTTTCCATCGGGATGCCAGGCAATTGACGAAACGTGTCCCGTATGCCCCACCAAGACTTTTGTCAAGTTCAGGTCTACGTCATAGATACGCACATTTCCTGATTCGCCAACGGCAATCATTTTGTCGTCGGGGCTGAATACCGCCGACCGCATCACACCACGTGGGGAACTGGTGATGAGCTGCCAGCGGCCGATTTTTGGTAAGTACGTTGGTTCCGGAATTAGTCCGGGCAGGTACCTGCCCGGCGCTCGCGCAGTGGGCCGCTCTTGAGGAGTTGCTTGAGACTGTTGTCCCAACGTAGCTGCGTATTGAACTGCTAACTCTTCGTCTGTGGCCAGCTTGTACAGGCCATACGCGGCAAGCGGGCCGGCGACCGCCAACAACACTAACGAAGCGCTGAGCGCATGGTGTCGCTGGAACCATTTCCAAATGCGAGTTGTGGGTGATGGGCGCCGGGCACGAACCGGCTCATTATCGATAAACCGCTGCAGGTCTGCGGCAAACTCCCCTGCCGTCGCGTAACGGTCTTCTGGCTCCTTAGCGATCGCCTTGAGCACCACTGTTTCCAAGTCCACCGGAATCGCCTTGTTGATTTCTCGCGGCGGGACTGGAGCTTCCTCGGCCCGTTTCCGCAGCAGCTCCTGGTGGTCGCTGCCGGGATACAGCGGCTGCAGGGTGATCATTTCGTATAGTGTTGCCCCAAGCGAATAGACATCGCTGCGGCAATCGATCACGTCGTTTCTGCCGGAGGCCTGTTCGGGGCTCATGTACCGCATTGTGCCCATCACGTCGCCGGTCATGGTCAAGGCAACGTCCCCGTCGACTCGGGCCAGGCCGAAATCCGTAACCAACAAGCGGCCATCAGAATTGATCATCAGGTTCGATGGTTTAATATCTCGATGCAGTACGCCCCGCGCGTGGGCATACTGCAACGCTTCGGCCGCCTGAATGCCCAACGCGGCCACCGTCCGAAAATATTCCCGTCGGGTGGTACTAACCTCGGTGTCGAACATCGGGCAGGGGGGGGTGTCATCGGTGCGAGTTTTGGACGGTCTGGATTGAGTTTGTAAAGCCGGTCCGGCAACTGTCGGTGTGCACTGCTCCGCCAAGCTCATACGGCGGGTCGCATCCGGCGGCTCGAATTCTCCGCTGGCCAAACTTTGTGCGAGTTCGTAGCCCGCACTCTCAGTGTCCGGCGAATCCGCTCTCGATAATTCTCGAAGTTGGCAGATCAATTCTGCGACATCGTGCCCTTCAACGTATTGCATTGCGTAATAGTGCACGCCCCGCTCGTTGCCGACATTGTACACGTTGACAATATGTGGATGATCCAGCGACGCTGCGGCTTTGGCTTCCGTTTTGAATCGTTTGAGTTGCCGTTGGTCGAGCACAGCCGCGAAGGGAAGAATCTTTAATGCCACCCGCCGGTTGAGCGAGATTTGTTCGGCCTCATAGACAACGCCCATTCCACCTCGCGCGATTTCGCGAATCAGGCGGTAATCGCCGAGAATAGAATCGTGCTCCCCTGTAAGACCTGCTGTCAGCTCGTTGTCTTTTCCTGTGCATTCCAACCCGAATTGCATCGCAATATCGGCTGAATCGAGGAACAGCGGCGATTCGAGAAAATCACCCGCCGCAAAATGATGGTCGACCAAGTTTGCAGCTTCCTGCCTAAGCGCAACGTCGTCGCCACAGACACCGTCAAGATACTCCCTTCGCTCGTCGGCTGTTGGGATTTCGACTGCGTTGCAGACGATCTCATCTATTTTTTTTGGCGATTCCGGCATAATTCTACCGCCATTGAGCAACGGCCCAGAATTAAATGCGAGATCCGCAACCGCAGAGGCGCGCGCTGTTCCAAAAAAATCAAGGTTTTGGGGGATTTTTCGATGGGCCCAATTGGCTGTGTAGCCAAGCACGAGCGTAAGTCCAATCCCGCTTGGCAGTTCCAACAGAGATACCCAATGCGGAAGCCACCTCGTCATTCGTGAGTCCAGAAAAAAATCTCATTTTCACGACAGCAGCTTTTCTTGGCTCGGAGGACTCCAATTGCGCCAACGCCTCATCGAGAGCCAACAAATCCAATACAGGCGATTCCTGACGATCCTCGGCGTCTCCAAGCCGACCACGAACCGCCTCACCGCCATGCTTCATCGTTCGCTTGCGACGTGCGCTTTCAATCAGAATTCGCCGCATGGCTTCTGCCGCCGCAGAAAAGAAATGCCCGCGCCCATCCCAATTCTGTAAGCGATCGACATCAACTAGCCGCAAATAGGCTTCATGGACGAGGGCTGTGGCTTGCAACGTGTGATCAGGAGATTCGCCGATCATCTTCTGCGCAGCTAGTCGCCGCAGCTCCCGATAAACCAGAGGAAAAAGCTTCGCGGCCGATGCCGTGCTGCCGCCTTCTATTTCAGATAGAATCTGTGTCACGTCGCTCATCGAAGACTCGCGAGAAGACTGGAACTACCAATTCGTCAGGCCGTCAATCGATTTTAACGGTGAAAACCACTGGGTGCACGAACATTTTCGTGCGTAGTTTTACCAATGGGGTTCTGCACCAGCTTCGCTATGTTGGCGCACTCGCGTTGCGCCTAGTCCACTGTTCCGGCGGTCAGGAAGTGTCACGTTTCCGCCTCAGCCAGAACCTTGATATGTGTCAGCACCCGTTGGTGGATGCGATGGATCATAAAGTCCGACGAGAGCATCCTGTAGGGCTGCCGATACATGTCGAACTCGTACCAGGTGCGGCCCTCCAACGGCGTGCAGCCGTCTGGCGGCGGCACGACGCGGAATTCGTCGCAGTTGCTGCGCGGTGTGCCATCCAGGTGAAGCGGGTGCACGTGCCGGTCGGGCGTCAATTCGAAAATCTGGGGCGGCTCGTCCGTCACGTCGAACGCCAGGCGCTGCGGCCCGTCCCATGCCGTAATCGGCTCCACGAACACACCGGTCGTGAAAATACAATTCCGAACAGCTCCAACGCCTTGGCCGTCAATTGTCGCGCGAATCGGACAGGCAATGCCGAGGCGATGGTAGGATTTGTCCGGCTCTGGTAAGTCGGGGAAGTTCAGATACGACTGTCCTGCACTACGTCTCCGCAATCAATTGGTCGACCACGAACGACAATTACTTGAACCGGCGTTTTCGAGCGGACTTTCTTTCACGACTTTCTCCAGAACTTCCATCTCCGTGATCAGCTGGCACGGCAACGTCGATCCCGCTTCGCGGCTCGCCAGTTGCAACAGCTTTAATCTCAGATACTCGGGAACGCTCTCGGCGTGATACTCTAGCGATTTCTGAACATGAGTCAGTTTGGGGGGCTTATAAGGATTTTGCCGATCTTGCTTGCTTTTCCGGTTGGAGTTCGCTCTATTGTTGCCTCAGTCCAGGAATGCGCTTCACTGGTGTTCCTCTTTCACCCCCTGAGATTCTCATTATGAAACAGGTTCTTCTTGCCGGTTTGGTCTGTCTGGGCTTCTGTTTCCATCTTACAGCGACGTCTGCTTCGGCAGGAATGATTGCGAGTCAGCCGCTCGATTTCGATACACCCTTTGCGGGGTATTTCAGCGAATTCAATGGGCAGCAAATTGCTGAAGACTTCATCGTGACGGCGGCTGCGACCGTTAATGAAGTCACTTGGTGGGGACGGAGCAGCGGTGGAGCACGTGCGTTCGATATTCTGTTTTTTCAAGATGTCGCCGGCGTTCCAGATGTGACTGCTTTTTACAGTTACACTACGCCCGTCCTCGCAGGAACGTTCGTCGGAAACGACCCTTTTGAGCAGACTGCAACATCGATCTGGAATACGGCGATCCCCGACGTGATGTTGGCTTCGCCGGGTACCTACTGGTTAACCATTCGATCCTCAGCCGGCGAACCTAGCTTTATTTGGCAGCACGCGACCGCTCCCGGTGCGGGGTATTACGTACGATACTCAAATAACGAAAGTTGGACGAAAGCAACTTGGGACCCGGAGCGAAACGAGATGGCCTTCGTACTTGAGAACAACGTTGCCGTCGTCCCCGAACCGAGCACGTTTGTGCTGATCGGCACCGGGGGTATTGGGTTGGCTGGCTACGGCTGGCGGCGCAAACGGCAACAGTGGACGTGAAACGAAGCCAAGCGTGCGGAGAAATAAGCCACAAGCGTAGATCCGTCGGTCGATGTTCATGGCAGGTTCACGAGATGCCGGACTATCAGCCACCCTCACCCGAAGTTGCCGCGTTCGTTCACGATAGACGGGCAGAATGCGAGGAGCAAAGGCAGAGGCTGCGCAACTCCTCAATTGCCGACGCCTGGCAAATTGCTAATGATACCAGTGAAACGGAGGCGGCGCGGCTAGAAGCACTTCTCGTGCTCGTCCGACGCAAAGACCACCGGTTAGCTGACCTTGTTCTCGCGCTCTTCGACGACCCCAACTCCTCCCTTTGGCGAAGTCCTCAAGGGCGCAACATATAAATGCCGATCTCGGCTATCAACAAAAACTGGGGTTTCCCAAAGGCTTTCGCGCTCTTTCAGGACGCCGAAAGGCCGCGAGGTTAGAGCTTGAGCGCCTCTTCGGCTTCGACGATCGTGCGAGCGATTTCGATCATCTTTTTGTTTTTCTGGCTGGAAAGCAATTGCAGGCGGCGGAACGCGTCCGGCTCGCTCAATTCGGCGCGGGTCATCAGAATTCCCTTGGCGCGTTCCACAATTTTGCGATCTTCCAGCGCCTGCCGCAGGTCGGCCGATTGTTGCTGCAGAGCTTGAAACTCCTGGAAACGCCGCATGGCCAACTGAATCGCGGTCTTCAGACTTTGGTCGTTGAGCGGCTTGACGAGATAGGCCAAAACCTGTTGTTTCAGCGCCCGCTCGACGAATTCCGGATCGTGATAAGCCGAGAGAATCACAAACGGCACCGCCCGCTCCCGGCAGATTTCCGCGGCCGCCTCCAGGCCGTCCATGTCGGGCATTTTGATGTCGGTGATCACCAGGTCGGGCTGCGTCTGCTGACAATGCGCGACCAACTCCCGGCCGTTTTGAGCTTTGGCGACCACTTGATGACCGAACTCGTGCAGTGTCTCTTCCAGGTCGATCAACAACTCTTGTTCGTCCTCGGCAATAACGATTCGCAGCGATTCGGTCATGCCTGTCTCCTCGGCAATGTCAAAAGGAATTTCGCTCCGTCCTCCGTGCCGGCCACCAACTCGACTTTGCCCCCGTGCTGTTCCACGGTGCGCTTGACGATGGCGAGCCCGAGGCCGGTACCGCGGGTTTTCGTCGTATAAAACGCATCAAACGCCCGCGCCGCCTGCTCCGGCGTGAAACCCGGGCCGTTGTCCTCGATCGCAACTTCCAACATGTCGCGGTTATTAATCTGCCGTTCGGAAAGTCGGATGTCAATCTCAACCGGATCTTCGCACGCGGCGACCGAGTTTTCCAGCAAGTTGCGGAGCGCGTTGCCGACGTGGAACCTATCGATCTCGCAAACCGGGTCGCAGGCCGCATCCGACAGCCGCAATTGGGCTTCGCGCCCCTCGCGTTGATCCGCCAATTGGGCCCACATTTCTTCGATCAATTCCGCCAGATCGATGGGCCGCGTGTGCAGTTGCACCGGAGCGGCGTATTGCCGAACGTCCTCGAACAACTCCCCCAGGTCTTCTTGCGCGGCGACGGCGGCGTCGATCAATTCCAGCAAATCCGGTTGATCCTTCAGACGCCTTGCCAGCCGCCGCAAGTTGGCCTGACTGCGAGCCAACGCGTTGCGGCTTTCGTGGGTCAAGCCGGTCATCGCCTCGCCGATCGCCGCCAGCCGTTCCGACTGCACCAGCCTGCGTTGGGCCTGGGTAAGCTCGGTGATGTCCTGGCCGATCGAGAGTACGCCGATGACGGCGTCATCATACTTGAGCGGTTTTGCCCACCAGCGGATTTCCCGCAGCGCGCCGCTTTTGGCCACGATCACATTGACGTGGGCCTCGATGATCGTGTCGTTGACGGCCGTTTGAAACAGTTCGCGGATTCGTTCGTGATCGGATGTGGGCAAGAATGTCTCAAACCAATCCTGCCCCTG
The DNA here is from genome assembly GCA_937952455.1 of uncultured Planctomycetaceae bacterium. GTDB lineage: Bacteria > Planctomycetota > Planctomycetia > Planctomycetales > Planctomycetaceae > Symmachiella. The sequence continues at coordinate 2,319 of CALFYU010000548.1, read as the reverse complement.
GACCTCATCGAGAGTGTGCCCGGTGAGTTGCTCTAAGAACGGATTGAAACGCACGATCCGGCCGCGCGTGTCCAGCACCAAAATGATCACGTGCGCCGTCTGGATGATGCTCTCGTTCAGTTCGTGTTCTTGCTGCAGGGCATGTTCGGTCACCTTTCGCTCGGTGACGTCTCGAATGATGCCGGTGAACAGGCCCAGCCTTTCCACTTCGCTGACCGCCAGGTCGATGGGAAATGTTGCGCCGTCTTTCCGCCGGCCCAGCACCTCCCGTCCGATGCCGATGATCCGCGGCTGGCGGCTCTCCAGGTAGCGGGCGATGTAACCGTCGTGTTCCTCGCAATAGGGCGGCGGCATTAACATCGACACGTTCTGGCCGATCAACTCATTTGGTGCGTAGCCAAACATGGTCGCCGTGGCCGGATTCACGCCCTGAATGATCCCGCGGCGATCGATGGTGATGACTGCATCGGTGGCGGTGTTCAATATCGCCCGCATCCGCTCCTCGCTTTCCCGCAAGGCGCGCTCCGCCTGTTTGCGCTGAGAAACGTCGCGGTGAATGGAGACGAAGTTCGTGCGCTGGCCCGCGTCGTCAAAGAGCGGTGTGATAAATAACTCCGCATGATAGGGCGTGCCGTCCTTGCGGTAGTTCGTGAGTTCGCACATGAACGGCCGCCCGGCGGCCAATTCCCGCTTGAGGCGATCGAGCATTTCGCGGTCGGACCCCTTGCCCTGCAACACGCGGGGCGTCCGCCCCAGCAGTTCGTCGGCGGAATATCCCGTAATTCGGCACAGCGCGTCGTTGACAAACACGATCCGCGGGCCGGGCCAATCGAGTTCATCTTCGGTGATCAAGATCCCTTCGCCCAGATTGTTGATCGCTTCCACCAGGAACTGCAGCTCGCGGGCTTGAGCGGCGACGCGTTGTTTTAAGAAGTCGATCGTTACCGGCCCCGTCTCGGCAGCGACTTTGTCCGCCGTGTCAGACGTGCGGTCCTCGGACGGACTTTTATCGTTTTTCCGGCTCGGTGGTCGGTTCTGCATGAGCCTGCTCGCTGCAGTGGAATCGTCAGTACGGCACAACGCGGAGATTTCGTCCACCTGGACTTCACGGCCGCTTCAACGAATGATATTATCAACTCCCGCAGCAAGTTGCCTCTGTTGGTGGCTTGAACTTCAGCGATGATCGCCCGGTGACCGTTTTCAAGCGGTGGCCGGGTTTTTTGTTGCCCGAGCGCGCGCCCGCCAGCCGAGAGCCAGCCGAGGCTGATATGGAATGCGCGTCGCTGAGATGGCAATGCGGTACGCAATCATGAACGAAACCTTGACGATTGCCTTGGCTCATGACGACCTGTGTGTGTTGACGTTCTTTCAAAGCCTGTTGGCCGAAATGGGGTATGTCGTGTGCGTGACCGCTCGTAGCGGACGAGATTTGATCGACGCTGCGGCCGGCTCGCATCCGGCCTTGATCATGGTCCGGCAAGAATTGCCCGACATGCCGGGGCTGGCCGCCGCTGAAGTGGTTGCTGGAGAGCGGGCGATCCCGGTCATCGTCCTGCTGAATGTGCAGAACGTGCCCGCGGCCGGCATGATTGAGTCGCCGCTCGTGGCGGCGATCATCACCGAACCGGTCAAGCGGGCGGACCTGATCTCCACCGTTCCCCTGGCCATCGAGCGTTCTCGACAGCAGCAGCAACTTCGCGCCGAGATTCAACAAATCTCGGCCAGTTTGGAGAATGCCCCACCGCCAACCGCGACGGAGCCGCGCAAGGGAGACTGACATGCATCAGCGCCGACAGGCTCTTCGGGAAATCGTCTTGAACCAGACTACGATGCTCGCAGAAAGGAAAGAATCATGACCGAAACAGGCACCGGCCAACTGCTTCAGAAGCTCGTCGACGAACACGATCAACTTTCGAAACAGATCGCCGACTTGCAGCAATTCTGGCACGAGGTCAATGAACTGGGTGAAGGACCGAAGTATGAAGAGATGGGCTCCCGCGTGCAAAACTTACGAACGGCCTTGGCCGATCACATCGCCGAGGAGGAACAAGGGGGCTACCTGGCGCCCGCCCTGGAGCGGGAACCAAGGTTCGCGGCCAAAGCCGAATCGCTCAGGCAACAACATCAAAAATTCCTGGCCACCTTAGACGATTTGATCAAAAACCTGAAAACGTGCGATTCGGCCTATCGCTGCTGGCAGGAGGTCCGCACGGACTTCGACGATTTCCTCAACCGGCTCCGCGAACACGAAGCCGCCGAAACCGCCATCGTCGACGCCGCACTCAAAGCGGATCACTGAGGCCGTCCGCGGCTGAATTC
>CALFYU010000547.1 GCA_937952455.1 uncultured Planctomycetaceae bacterium | reverse complement strand
GCCGTCAAAAATCCTCCACGTGGCGCGCGGCTGTGAAGGGGCCCTTCCACCGTCCGGTGCTTCTTTCGGGTTCCTTAAAAGTCGATGGTCGGATGCCGACGTGTGCGGGATGTCACTCGAACCGGACGACGGCATATGGCAATGAAAGCAGGAATTATGGATCGGTGCTGCTTCCCGTTCTTCGATCGGCAGCGCGCAACCGTGCTCGGAATGGCACTGGTTACAGCGCTCTCGGTAGAAGGCAATCTTCTCGCTCGGCGCGGGTGACCGATGCGGATCGTGACAGGTCGTGCAGCGCAACTCTCCGTTCGTCCCGTGAAAGCAAGCACTGGATTGCATTTGTTCGACGTGACTGATGAACTGAGCCGTACCATCTTCGCCCACCGGGGTTGGTTCGACGAACACCGTCCAAATGTCTTCGGTGGCCATTCCGGGCCGAAAATCGTGATACGACTTGCCGGTGCGCAATATGCGGCGTTTGCCCCCCATGTGGCATTGGTAACAGACGCTGTCCTGGACGCGTCCCTCGAGGCCAGCGGGATTGACGATCAACGTGTCCTGGGCGTCGCCCGCATTGACGAGTTCGGCCTCGAATTTCTCGACGTGCCGTTTTCCCGGTCCGTGGCAGCGTTCGCAGCCGATCCCCAGTTCCAAAAACGGCGGCTCGTCAAAACGAGCGGAGGTTCCATTGCCGGTCGGAGCGGGAAGTCCGGAGTGGCACTGCAGACAACCATCGGTGATCCGCCGGCTAAATCGTAGGCCCGGGTTGTCGTGATATCCAGGCGAGAGATCCCAGATTCCTTTTTCGGTGTACCAGGTGATCGGCGATTCGAACAGCACGCCGTCGTGATCGAACACATACGTTTTGGCATTCGTGCCCGAGCCGACGGCGTAGTGCACTTCCTGTGATTGTTCATAGATCGGGTTACCGTCCGCGTCGGTCATCAACTCGGTATGAATCATGCGGTCGCCGTCCCGTCGGACGCGGTAACGGCGGCCCTGGGCTTCGAATTCCGTGGAATCGCCCTCAATGACCTCAAGGGAAGAAGCGCTGGCGACGGAGGCCAATGTGTTGGCCATCGGATGTTGGGCGAATGTTTCGGCAATTTCGGCGTGACACTCGGCGCATTTTTGACTGCCCACATACTCATCCAGATGCCACCGGACGCGGGGCTCTTCGACTTGCGGTTCTGCGGGAGCGACAGCCTGCTTGGCCGGCTCGGCCGGTCGTTCGGTGCGGTTTGTCAATGAGTAGACCAACACGCCGACAATTAAGGTGACGATTATTGCCCCGGTGACGAATCGGGCGGCCGGGTGGTGGGGTTTGCGTTCACCCATGGTGTGATGTTCAGCGGGATCAAAGTCAGGCGGATGCACGAAATGCCCCTATTGCCATTGAGAGATGGACGCACGTGAAGTCGATGACGTGCTGGCCTCTGATTATATCATGGCGCCGCACTCTCGATAGTCCGCACGACCACGCGATTGGGGGCTGAAGCAACGTCACACAGATTTCGTTTCACCACAACCCGCGTGCTACGGAAGCCTGGACGGCAACGCGTGGGCAAGATTGCGGTGTGTTCGATGAAATATTAGTATCGCCAGATGTCTCTATTGCGACACGCACTGGCCTATAGATGAAATTCTCGGTGCAGCGTCCGCCCCGAAGTCCCCACGGCAAATTCTGAATATTGAAAGCTGATGGGACACGAGAAATCTAACACGGAGTACCTCCATGTCTCTGCGAAGTTATGTCTCAGTGGCAATCCTCATTCAGTTATCATGCCTTGGCGGGACCGCGTATTCCGCCGAGACGAACCTGGATCTCACCAACACCGTGCTAATGGCGCCTGTCGGCGGTCCTGTTGGGAAAGCGGCTGATGTTCTTAGCGACGAAGTTTATGCCCGCACCGGTATTCGCTGGTACATTCGCGATCATTTCCAAGGGGCGGCGACAATTGTGTTGTGCACCGTGGACGACGTGCCCGGCGGCGTACAGCTACCCGCTGCCATGAAGGTTCCCGAATCGGCCGAAGGATTTGCGATTGCGGTCGACGGGGAGACCGTCTATCTCGTCGGACGGGATCCGCGGGGCGTGCTCTATGCGGCCGGGCGCTTGCTGCGGGCGCTCACGATGCGACCTCGCGAAATCACACTGCCGCGCGACACACAAATCGCCACGTCCCCCAAGTACCCCATGCGGGTGCACCAGTTGGGCTATCGCAATGCGGCGACCAGCTATGACTTGTGGACGGTCGACACCTACGAGCAATACCTGCGGGAATTGGCGATCTTTGGGTGTAGCGGAGCGGAATTGATTCAGGATTTGCCGCCCGCTGCCAAAGACAGCGTACTGATGGCGGAATCGCAATGGGACATGAATCTCCGCCTGGCCGAGCTTTTGGACGCCTATGACCTGGACGTATTTCTGTGGTATCCCGTGCCGATTCTGGGCGATGACAAGGAGAAGTACGACACGGAGATCGGTTACCGCCAGCGGTTTTTCAACGAGATGCCGAGGATTGACCACCTATTCGTTCCCGGCGGGGACCCGGGCGATAACCATCCTAAGATATTGATGCCGGCCTTGGAGCGGATGGCGAAGTCGCTGCACCAGCGTTTTCCCAACGCCGGAGTATTTGTTTCGAATCAAAAGATGATCCCGGAGTGGTACGAGTGGATGTTTAACTACATTCGCGAAGAACAGCCGAAGTGGCTGGGTGGGTACGTCTACGGTCCGGGGACCAAACACAGCATCATGGATGCGCGGAAGTGGCTGCCTGAGCAGTACCAAATCCGGCGGTATCCGGACATCACGCACAACGTCCGTTGCGAATTCCCGGTGCCGCATTGGGACGGTCGGATGGCGCAGACCCTGGGACGCGAAGGGGTCAACCCTCGGCCCGGGCACAACCAACTCGCACACAATGCGTACGCGGAATATGCCAGCGGCTTCGGCTCCTATTCTGACGGCATCAATGACGACTTGAACAAGATGATTTGGAGCGCGCTGGCGTGGGATCCGAATGCAGATATTCATGAGATCGTCATCGACTATGGCCGACTGTTCTTTGGAGAGGATCTGGGCGAGGAGGCGGCCGAGGGGCTGTGGATGCTGCAGGAGAACATGACCGGTGATTTTCTGAAGAACAAGACCGTCCCCAAGACGCTGGCCAAATGGCGGGCGATCGGTGAGAAGGCCAACCCCGAGGTCCGTAAAAGTTGGCGTTACCAGATGTATTTGATGCGGGCCTTGTTCGATCAATACACCCGTGAGCGTTACATCGCCGAAATGGAATATGAGAACGCGGCGTACGCCGCTTTGGTCAAAGCTCCGAAAATTGGGGCGGCAAAGGCAATTGCCGCCGCCATGCAGGAATTGGCCAAGGCAGACGCCTATGATGCTGGTGACCCGTTGCGGAAGGAAATGGCGGACTTGGCGGATGACATGTTTCAAAGCATCGGCTATCAATTCAGCGTTAAGCCGCCGTACTTCACGCGGAATCCCGAACGGGGCGCTTTGCTCGACGCGCTGGATGTGCCGCTGAATGACCGGCCATGGTTGGAGAACCAATTCGCGCAGATTTTGGATATGCAAGACGAGCAGGCGCGGCTGGACCGTATTGCCTATCTGGTGAACTGGGATGATCCGGGACCGGGTGGATTTTATGATGATTTGGGCGATCCGGAACGTCAGCCGCATGTGGACATGCTCTCCACCTATGAAGAGAACCCCAGCCGCATTGACCGCGTGACCGAAGGGCATTACCGCTGGTTGAACAACGAAACGATCAAAGTCGACCCGAACTTTCGGTACTCCATGCTGAGCAGTGCGCAGACGCTGCACGGTGCGCCGCTGATCATGCGGTATGACGGCTTGGAGAAAAACGCCTCTTACAAACTTCGCGTCATCGAATTTGGACGTTTCCGCGCGTCGGTCGATTTGGTGGCGGACGACAAATACGAAATCCACGGACCGCTGCGTCCGCAGGAGCCGCTGTGGCCGATTGAATACGACATTCCGAAGGAAGCCACGGCGGACGGAAAACTCGAGTTGAAATGGCGGCTCGTCGACGGGCGGGGGACGCAGGTCGCCGAGGTATGGTTGATTAAGAAGTAGCGACGGATTGCGCCTGAGCACTCTTTGCGACGGATGCTCCTTGCGATACATTACCGGCGTTGCGGCGATTGCTTTGGCGAATGAGATTCTGCATTTGCTGGTCGCCGCGCGGTCCGTCGGTCGCAGGGCATTTGGAAATGCAGATTGATCCGTCACTGAAATGGCTGCTCGGCGGGACGATGATTGTCTATTTGGCCGTGATGTACATCATCGGCTACGTCGCTGAACAGAAGGTACACAACGTTGAGGATTTTCTGGTCGCCGGACGGCGATTGCCGCTGTCGCTGGCCTGGATGACGCTGTTGGCCACTTGGTTCGGCGCGGGGACCCTACTGACGGCGGCCGATGAAGTCCGGCGAGATGGCTTGCAGAAAGCGGCGCTCGACCCGTTGGGTGCGGGGACGTGCCTCTTGTTTGCGGGGTTGTTTGTCGCTGGCCCGATGTGGCGAATGCGATTGCTGACCGTGCCCGATTTCTTTCGCCGACGATTCGGACCGAGGGCCGAAATTCTATCCTCGCTGATCCTGGTCCCCAGTTACTTTGGTTGGATTGCGGCGCAATTCACAGCCTTGGCGGAAGTCCTGGAGTTGTTTTTCGGCATTCCGCTTGCCTGGGGATTGCCCATCGTGGCGGTCGTGGGGACCGGCTATACGCTGATGGGGGGCATGTGGTCAGTGACGCTGACTGATGCGGTGCAGATTTCGCTCGTGCTGGGTGGTCTGGTGTTGTTGGCCGTCGTGGTTCTGTTGGAGCTGGGAGGGGGTGACGTCTGGTCGGGAGTGGTTCGAGTCGGCCGCGATACGGATCCGGAGCATCTCATCCTGATTCCGACATCTGACTCGGCCGCACTGGTCGGTTGGTTGGGGGTGTTCGCGATTGGGGCGTTGGGTAATGTGCCGGGGCAAGATCTGATGCAGCGCGTGTTCGCCGCCAATTCGGAACGGACGGCGCGGCGGGCGTGCTTTGTGGCCGGTGTGATGTATCTGCTGTTCGGCGCGTTCCCACTGCTGTTGGCCTTGGCGGGGCGGTTGTTGTTTCCGGGTGATGACCAGATGAAAATTTTGCCGGCGCTGGCCCATGCTTTTCTTCATCCGGCCGTCGCGGTGGTGTTTCTGATTGCGATACTTTCGGCCATCCTCTCTACGATCGACAGCGCGATTCTGTCGCCGGCGAGCGTTTTGGCGCAGAATGTTTTTCCTCGATTCCAACAAACCGATACGCTCAAGGGAAATCGCGTCGCTGTATTATTGGTGGCGGTATGCAGCTTGGCGCTGGCCTACGCGGGGGAGAGTGCATACGCGCTTTTGGAAGAAGCTTATTTACTGACGATGGTGGGGCTGTTCGTTCCGTTGATGCTCGGGCTATATTCGGCCGGAGGTAACGGAGTCGCGGCAAATGCAGCGATGCTGACCGGAACCGGAATTTGGGCCGTGCATTTTCTGATGGGTTGGGACGTGTTTCTGGCGCCGGCGGCCATGTTTGGGCGATGGCAACTACCCTTGTCGCTGACAGCGACGACATGCGCATTGGTCGTGTACCTGCTCTTCGAGCCTCCCTGGCGGATGACTTGGTCGCGCAAACCCGATCTCATCGACGTAGAGCCGGAAGCGGACAAATCCAAGTAGGGGCACCCGCAGATCGCTGTGTCGTTCAAGGTTGTTGTCTTAGTCCGCGAAAAACTGGCAAATTCTCTCGTTGGCACGCGATGTGCGTAAATACCTGACCAGATTGCGTGTCGCTCCAGACCGCGATGGCGATCGGGAGACGCGCTCCGGGAAAATGTGATCGGCGCTTTATTTCTTTGAGCGTTGATCTGACGGCACAATACCTAAGAGCAGTGAGTGCGACCATGAGTTATGCACAAGTCCGCGACATATTAAGCCGTGTTCGCGAAGGACACCAGCGATTTCGCGACACGTTGGCCCACATCGAGCAAGAATCGAACAACGACGGGACAGAGTGGATTGCCAAGTCATTCCGCCAGCATGAGCAACATTGGCAGATGGCGCTCGCAAAATCCGGCGGCGATGATCAGGACGCGATTCTCAATACCTGGATTCAAGTTGTTCCCAGCGAGGAACTCTTTAGCGAATTGGACGACATCGTCGTGACACCGGAGATGACGTTGGATGACGTTGTCGCGGCCGCCGTCGGCTTCCACAGTGCGCTCGTCAATTTATATCGAACGCTCTCCACTCAAGTCTCCGCGCCGCGGGCTAAAGAGTTTCTGACGAGTTTGCTGGAGTACGAACAGACGGTCGTGGCGCAACAAGCCTGGGCTGCCCGGAAAGAGTGATCGGCTCTTTTTCGCAGTTTGCACATGTGACTGCATTGCGCCGCGCCACTGTCCAATCGCCACGAATGCAAGGAGTCTGCCGAATGTCATACCGTTTTCAACGTGATGAACCACTGCCCGAAGGCGTGCGCCGGATCGCCAAGGAGCAGATCGATAAGGCGCTCGCCGAGCTAGATGATTACACGCTGGACGTACATACCGTCGTGCATCAAGTGCGCAAACGGTGCAAGAAATTGCGCGGCCTGCTGCGGATTGTGCGCCCGCATTGTGAAGAGGCCTATCAGCAATCTAACGCTGTGTTGCGGGACGCGGCCCGGCGACTCTCGGCAATCCGTGACGCGACCTCGAGTTCAGAAACGTTTGACGACCTAACCGAGCGTTTGGGGGATCCGCTCGACAATGGAGCGGCCGGGGCGATTTCGTCCATTTTGGAAAGCCGCCGCTGCCGTATCGCCCAGGACGGGCTTAGCCTGGAAAACGGATTGAGTCAGATGCGAACCACGCTGAAGAGGATGCGTCGGCAGGTCCCGGATTGGCCGGTGGATGAGTTGGAATTTGCCGCCGTTGTCGCCGGCGTGGAAAAGACCTATGGCCGGGGCCGCGCTGCGATGCGCGCTGCTCGTAAGCAGCCAACTGTCGCGCGGTATCACGAATGGCGCAAACGCGTAAAATATCATTGGTATCACACGCGATTGTTGCGCGATCTTTGGAAGCCCGTCATGGGAGTCCGCGAGGACCAATTGAAGATGCTTGCGGACCATTTGGGGGATACGCACGACTTGGCCAATCTCGCCGAAACTCTGCGTGCCAGCGCGGATCCACTCAAAAACCGTGATGAGCTTGAAGCGGTTCTAGGCGAGATTGAACTGGCTGTCGGCGAACACCTCGCACCGGCCCAGCCGCTGGGTAAACTCTTGTTTGCCGAAAAACCGAAGTACCTCGCACGGCGGCTCAGGAAATATTGGAACGCGTGGCAGCAATTGGACAACGCGCCGCAGGCTCCGGAGGAGTTCAGCTCACTCATTGAAGTCTAAGTGATGTGCGGCAGCGACTGGCGGGCTGTCCGCCAAAACTCTGTCGCCCTAGTTGTATCGTTGCCTGACTTCGCTCTGGCGCACTGTTGGAGAAGCCCCAGAAATAGCACCCGAGATCAACGATGAACCGAGCGCCGCAACGTTGTCCGACAACGCTGCGGCGCGGTTTCAATTGGTCGACTGCCAAAGTTCGATCAATCGGCGACGACTGCTGCGCGCACGCCGGATACGGACATCCGCAGACCAATCGCGGCGAATGTTGCGGCATTCTTCGCGAATTTGCTTGACAGTCGGAAGATAATTTCGACGCGAGGTAACATCATTAACGGCGCGTTGCGGAAATCGATCAATGTTCGCTGTGGTTTCCATCTGCAACTCCTGGGTTCTCAACTCCATGAATCCTTAAACAAATCACGAGCGGGCGTATGGATTGCAAGCGCTGTGCCGAATTGGAACGAATTGTGGGATTGGCATTCTCTTTGCATATATACCAATGAGTTAGGACGATCGATTGCGATTCTCGCCAAAATTTAGGCGTTTCCCGCCTGGCAGGAATTTGACCACCGTGAAAGCTGAGCCGCCAGATGCCGGTCAACTAGCAAAGGAGGCAACAATGTCCGTTAAAATTCATCACAACCAATCGCGTCAGTTCGTGGAGATTTCCGTCAGCGGAAAACTGACGAAGGCGGATTACAGGGCGTTCGCCCCTGAGATTGAACGGTTGGTCGCTGAACATGGTAAGCTGAGGATCCTGTTCATTTTACGGGACTTCCACGGCTGGACGGTCGGGGCAGTTTGGGAGGACATCAAGTTTGACGCGAAGCACTTCAACGACGTCGAACGGCTCGCGGTCGTTGGTGAAAAAGAGTGGCATCAAGGGATGACGACGTTATTTAAGCCGTTTACCAAGGCGGACGTGCGTTATTTCGAACTGGAGGACCCCGAAAACCTTGAACGCGCGCGGGACTGGCTGGAGACCGGCGAATCGACTGAGAAACCACAGCCGTCCGGTCATGAAATTGAGCTTTAAGTCGAGAAATGTGCGTATTTGCTGAAAGATTTTTCACACCGTGGTTAGGAGCGGATCATGAACGACAAGACCAATGCAGTTGAGAAACCATTCCGAGCAGGGATCTTTGAGTCGACCGACGCGGCCGAGACTGCCGTCAAGCGATTGCGTGACTTGGGATTTACCAATGAGGAGATCGCCGTCTTGTGTTCCGATGAATCGGTGCAGCGACACTTTCCCGGGCTAGAGCCACCGCATGTGACGCCTAATGACGCCGCCAACGCAGCAATCGCCGGGAGTATGACTGGCGCCGTGCTGGGGGGCCTTGCCGGAGTCGCCGCGGCGACGGTCACCGGATTGCCGCTATTTATCATTGGCCCTGGGGTACTCGGCGGCGCCTTAGGAGGGAGTTTCGTCGGCGCGATGTCGACGCGGGGCGTGGAGAAAGAGATCGCCGATTTCTATGACCAGTCGCTGACGGCAGGGCAACTGTTAGTCGCCGTGGAGTATTACGGATCTAATGCGGACGAAAAGTTGGCCCAAGCAGAGAAGGTATTACAAGACGCGGGTGCCAAGCCGCTGGCACTGACAGAAGGCTAACAGCAGTGCCGTATAACAAGATCAGCTCACGCGGGTCATTGCGTGGCTTGCCCAACGACGCCGGCTATGATCGCAGGCTGGCCTGCGGCTCCACGGCCGCGAAACGAAACATTGCGGCGACGTCCCACTGCACGTCTGCATCTTCTGCGATCGGATACACTGAACCGCCCGACCGCAGCGTCTCGATAACGAGCAGATTGATGAGGTCGTCATTTTCCGCCGTCGACGTGTCATCGAGCGTTATCTCGCCCGAACCTCGATCGTAGCGGCCCCAGCAGGTTTTTTGAGGTCGGACAAACAGCCGATCAATGCGGGCATTGAATGCGGCGGGGAGCAGTTCGGTCAAGTCTTGCGATGCACGGCCGGTCCCCAAAGCGCCTTGTAATTGCGAAATCGCTTGCTGTTTGTCGGAGTCGACGCGGGGACGAAGCATTTCCCAGGCCGGATCATGCAGTTCCCGCGCGGGGGCATCGTCAAAATTGCCGGTGATCGGCTCGGCCAGGAGAGTTGGGTAGGTATTAGCTTCTCGATAGATGGGGAAGAGATAGTCCACTCCGGCAAAGATGAGCGGCGCGCTCTCACCAGAGAGTAGCTTCTCAAGGGCGTCGTCGATTCGTCTGAAATATTCAAGAATATACCGTTTGGGATCAACGTCCTCGTGCCCGTGGTAGATGCCGCTCCCGCTGCCGGCTCGCGCATTGGGAGACGGTCGTTGCGAGTGCAATTGCAGTTGCCGTTCCATATCGAGTGCCAATGCCTCCTCCATGCCGAACTGCAGCGTTTCCGTTTCCCACTCCACTAATCCGCGACGGCTCCCCACGAAAAGCCGCACTTGGCGCACGCTTACGTCTACCACATCGTGCGGTCCGTAAGGCTCAGTCAGCGGGACCAGGGGCAAGATGTGAAACCGGCTGCCGACCGCCGAAATCTCGGGAGGCGAAAAAGGAAGGTGGAAGTATTGCCACTGTCCGTCCGCACCGAACAGACTTAATCCCGCACTCTGGTGTTGCCAAAAGCTGGTATCGCCCAACAGTTGCCTAGCAGGTGCCAATTGATCGCGAATCACCGGGTTTCGCAGCTCGGTCTCGCCAAGTTGCCGCTCGACGTCATCGATCAGGTTTTTTAGCCGAATCGGGTCTTGCTGTATTTCGGTTCCCTTTTCGTGGGTGGGCAAAAAGATCGAAACGCATCGTCCCGGTTGTGTTTCGATCAAGCTTGTCAGCGATTCTTGATTAAAAAACGTCATGGCGGACCTTCTTTCTTTCCGTTACGGCGAGTTTGCAGATTCGTCACAAGAAGCTGCTGCAAAGCCTGTTCCGTTGATTCTTTTCCTTAGCAATCCCGGAATACGCAACAGCAAAGGCACACAATTGCGTTTATCAGGTCACGGAAGGGTTGTTTCGTTCGACTGTTGGTCACCACGCAACCATCTCGACGGCTAAACGACCATTGCCTTGCATCTCTATCGTCTCGTTCGCTCCGCATCGTCCCACAGTCACCGACAACTTCCGTGTTTCCCCCGAACGTTGCCCAATCGGCACCAAAGTTGCGGCCTAATTTCCCATCACCGGCATATTTGCACCGGTGCTTGCCGCTGCCGCTAGAATCCTGGCGGTATGTGAGCACGTTTCGGCATTTGATTAAGAAAAAGAGAGTAGGATTCATGTCAAACAATCAGCCGTCAACACATTCTGGAACTCGTAAGCCGCTGATTCTTATCACAGGTGTCAGCGGACGTATTGGGAGCTGGGTGTCGCGCCTGCTGGCCTCGGACTACCAAGTGGTCGGGATGGATATTGAATCCCCCGAGGAGTCCTGCGGCGAGTGGATCGAAACCGATCTTACGGACGCTGAGAGCCTTGCGGAGGCGCTGCGGAAAGTCCGCGAGAAATATGGCGAGAATGTGGCCAGTGTGATCCATCTGGCGGCCTATTACGATTTTGCCGGTGAACCCAGCCCGCTGTATGACGAGTTGACCGTGGAAGGGACGCGACGGCTGCTGGTGGGCTTGCGAGACTTTGCGGTGGAGCAGTTCATCTTTTCCAGCAGCCTGTTGGTCATGCATCCATGTGAGGTCGGAGAGCGTATCACAGAACAGTCGCCCACACGGGCGGAATGGGCCTATCCGGAATCGAAACTGAAAGCGGAGCAAGTCATCCATGAGACGCGGGGAGGGATCCCTTCCGTCATCTTGCGGATTTCAGGTGTGTATGACGACGACTGTCACTCCATTCCCATCGCCCGGCAAATCGCCCGTATCTATGAGAAACAGGCGGAGAGTTTCGTATTCCCCGGCGATTCAGATGCCGGGAATCCGTACCTGCATATTTCCGACTTGGCGGTATGCATTCGGATGCTCATTGAGAAACGGAGCGAACTGAGTGATGAGGAACTGTTCCTGGTCGCTGAACCGGACGTGATGAGCTACGCCGACCTTCAGGATGAATTGGGAGAGTTGATTCATGGCGAAGCATGGCCATCGATTCGCATCCCCAAGGCGGTCGCCAAAGCGGGTGCATGGGCCAAAGAAAAAATGGCCGCCAGCGATGAGGAAAAGCCGTTCATCAAGCCCTGGATGGTGGATTTGGCCGACGACCATTACGCCGTCGACGTTTCCCACATCCGTGATCGCGTCGGCTGGCTCCCGAAACGCCGTTTGGTTGACAGTCTCCCGCAAATGGTGTCGGCCCTTAAAACCAATCCCGCGAAATGGTACCAGGACCAGGGGCTGTCCGTGCCGGAAAGCGTGGGGAGCGGAAACGTCCGTCAGTAGATGCCGCCAAAGGAACTCACGTGGACAGTCAAACCATCTCGCAGCATGACCTGAACGCCGCGCCCGCACCGTGGTCATATAATCCGTCGGCATGGTCGCAACGGATTCCGATTTGCTTGTTGGCGGCCGTGGCGACCGTGATTGCCACATATCTGGCCCTCTATCAGTGGCGGCTGATCAGTTCCGCTTGGGACCCGTTCTTTGGGACTCAAACCGAAGCAGTGCTCGATTCAAACGTGTCCGATTGGATGCACCGTTATTTCCTGGTTCCGGACGCGGCATTCGGCGCGATTGCCTATCTGGGGGATGCGATATTTGGATTAGCCGGCTCGACGCGCCGCTGGCAATATCGGCCGTGGCTTGTCATCGTATTCGGCATCGACGTGATTCCGCTGGGAATCGTCAGTGCAGTGTTGGTCGCGCTGCAGGCAACGGTCGTGGGTTCGTGGTGCACGCTTTGTATCGTGACGGCGGTGATCTCTCTGATACTCGCCTATATGGCCTATGATGAAGTGCTTACCTGTCTGATCTATCTGCGCCGCGTGTGGAAGAAGACGCGCAGTCGAAAGGTGCTCTGGGATACCTTCTGCGGGCAGCCGTCGCCGGTGGCAGCCTTGATCGGCGAAGAGATGTGCGGAAAGGCCTGAAAATGTGGAGCCGCGTTGTTGAGATCATGTTAGGCTGTTGGCTGGCGGTGAGTCCGTTCGTTTTTCGCCATGCGGCTGACGAAACGCAATTCTGGATTAACGATTTCTCCTGCGCAACAGCTGTGATGACGCTGGCGATGTTGTCGTGTTGGAAGCCGACCCGGCATGCGCATGTGGGGATCGTGCTCGTGGGCATTTGGATGATCGTCTTCGCCTACCAAAACTTTCCCGAGCCGGCGCCGCCGGCGCTACAAAACAGCGCGCTGATCGGCTTTTTGTTGATTATGTTCGGCGTGATTCCCAACGACGCCACGTTTCCACCAGTGGGGTGGCAAGAATACGATCGGAATTGCGAAGAGTCCAACGAGTGATCGTTCGGGGCGAATTTCGCCACATTCGATGCAGGGGAAGGATTTGCGGGCGACTCACCGGCGCGGAATTTCGCCCGCTGTCGCCTAATGGCGAATAATTCCAGTGGCGAAGGCGTACCGTCTTTGCCATCTCCCTTCCACGGCAATGCGCTTCGAGTTTTGAAACCGGAGGCCGCAGAACATGGCTGACGCATTTGACAACCCTGAGTTGATGAACGCCCTGGCTGACCTGGAGGTTGCGCTGGAGACTCCCTTCGTGCCGGGTGAGTTGGAATCGTGGGCGCAGGATGTCCAGAGGGCGTTGGTACGGGTTGACCCGCTGCTGCGGAAGCAAATCAGCGAGGTCAACGCCGCGATGCTCGAGGAGATCGAAACCGAGGACGCGGGGTTGTTATCGCGCGTCGCGGATTTGCGCGAACGTGATCAAAAGTCGCTTTCGGAATTGGAGACGTTATTGCGCACGCTTGGTACGCTGAATGAAATCGCCGGCGAGGTAGAACCGGACGAAACGAAACTCAAGTCGCAGTTGGATGAATTGGCGCGCTCGGGGCTGGCGCTGGTCATTTCCGTGCGGACGCAGCTCGTGTCTCTCCGCACCTGGCTACAGGAGGCGTTTGACCGCGACCGCGGGACGGTCGATTGACGTCGATTCCAGAACTCAGTTGGAAGGAGCGGCTATGCCGGCTGATGAAGCCCGTGCGTTGTCAGATGTTCCGAAAGGGTATGAACGGGCGATCGCGCTGTTGCACGACTGTTGCACAAAGAGCGGCTTTCTCGCTTCGCCGACAAAACGTGACAACTATCGCCGCATTTGGGGCCGCGACAGCGTGGTGATCGGCTTGGCCGGGATTCTCTCTGAAGAACAGGACTTGATCGACGGCTGTCGCCGCAGCCTGGAGACACTGGCTCGACATCAGGGGCCGCACGGTGAGATTCCCAGCAACGTTGATCCTCAAACCGAGCGTGTCAGCTACGGCGGCACAGCGGGGCGAGTGGATGCGAACCTGTGGTTTGTGATCGGGTGCGGCGAGTATTGGCGCTCGACCGGCGACGATGAGTTCATGGACCGCATGCTCGAGCCGTTGCAAAAGGTGCGATTCTTATTGGGAGCTTGGGAATTCAATAACCGGGGATTGATCTACGTGCCGCCGACCGGCGACTGGGCGGACGAGTATTTGCAAAGCGGCTACGTGCTTTACGATCAATTGCTGTATCTTCAATCGCAAAAGGAATTCTGTACGATCCATCGTCAACTGCACGAATCGGCTGACCACGACCTGGAAGGCCGCGTGTCGCGGCTGAAGCACCTGATCCGCGACAACTATTGGTTCGACCACGAAAAGCATCTGCCGGATGACGTGTATCATGATGTGCTTTACGACAAGGGCCGCAAGGCAGCACCGAATCGCGGCGGGTCTTATTGGATGCCGTTTTTCTCCCCGTTTGGCTACGGCTACCGATTCGACACGCTGGCCAACGTATTCGCCATGTTGCTGGACGTTGCGGACGAGGCGCAGTGCGGCGAAGTCGACGAGTACATTGCGGAACAAATCGTCGACGAAGAGATGATGTTGCTTCCGGCGTTTCATCCCGTGATTACCGCCAAAGACGAAAAGTGGGACGCGCTGCAGACAACGTTCTCGCATACGTTCAAAAACGCGCCATATGAATATCACAACGGCGGATTGTGGCCGATGGTGACCGGCTTTTACACCGCCAGTTTGGCCAAACGGGGTAAGGTGAAGTTGGCGCGGCAATACTGTGACGGCATTCATGCGGCGAATGGGCTTTCCACCGACGATCAGTCGTGGAGTTTCCCGGAGTACGTGCATGGCCGCGAGCATCGTCCCGGCGGGACGTGCCCGATCGGTTGGAGCGCGGCGGGGGCGGTGATTGCCGAAGAGTTTCTGCGAGGAACGCGTTTATTTGAGTAGCGACTCTCGTATCCACACGCAATTGGAAGGGGGCTTCGGCCGGGCAACATCCAACAAAAATACCGACGGGTGACTAGAGATTCGCATTGCTCGTCCCCGGCCACCCATCGAACGTTCTATGGAAAACGCCTCTTCGCCCGGCGGCTCTGATTTTGAGCGCCCGACGTGCGGCGGTTATTTGGAATCCTGCAATTCCTGATTCAAGTGATTCATCGCCGTGTCGACTTCGGCTTTGTGGTCTTTCCAGTTGCGGGCGTCGACGGACTTCATCTCATCGATTTCGTCCTGCAGACGGTCGCGATTCGTATCCAAGGCTTCGATTTCAGCCTTAAATTGCTCTTTGGCTGTGTCATTGTCGAGCGCGTCAATCTTGGCTTCCAGTTCTTCGATCCGCTGATCGGCCTTTTCGATCGTTGCTTGCGCTTGTTTCAGGTACGCGTCCCGCGCTTGTTGGGCCTCGAACGTCGCTTTGGTTTCTCGAAGGGTTTTCTCCGCTTCACGCGTTTCTTGTTGCTCTTCCCGGATCGCCTCGGCTGCGTCTTTCCGCGCTTCCTCGGTTTCGCGGGCTTCCTCGCGGACTTCGTCGAAGTCAGGCCTTAGAACTTCGTGGCGCGTTTCGGCAGTCTCGCGTTGTTCTTCACTGATTGCCTCTTGGGCCTCTTGTCGCGCCTCGGCCGTCTCCTGGCGTTCCTCGGCGACCTCTTCGCGCGCCTCTTGGACATCTTCCTGAGTCAGATCCTGACTGCACCCGGCGGCATACACGACGAGACCCGCGCAGAGGCACGAACTGGCAATCCGCTTGAGAGTATTCATGGTCGTTCCCTTTCATTTGTGTTGTGAGCGTAGTGGTGAAATTCATTACTGACACCACCCATTAGGCAAATCCCGGACCAATTGAGAAATGTTCTGAAAAAAATTGCGGCCCTAATCGCACAATCGCCCGCGTTTTACCATCAAACTAATTGCAAGCGGACGATTCTTAACGATTTGAGGCGATAAATGCCGGCGTCTCGCTGACGCGTTTTGAGCGGCACATTCGCATCTCTCAGCCAACCGGTCGGCAAGTGCCGTAGCGCCAACGCTGCCACTTGAAAGTTCGCGCGACTGTGCGCTGGTTGGGGCGGCCGTGCCGAAATCACATTGGTCGATGGGCGATCATTTTCCGGAAGTTGCTGAGGTAATGGGAGGGAATTCTCCCGATTTTCAAGTCGGGGACTTTTTGGAAATCGGATGCGGAAGTACAATGGCCACAATTGACATTCGAAAGGACGATCCGTGCCCAAAGTTTTAGTAATCGACGACGACCGTACCGTGCTGCGCCTTGTGGAAAAGGCGCTGGCGGAGGCGGACGTCGAGGTGTTTTCTGCTGAGAACGCCGATAAGGGGATGAAAATCCTCCAAGCTGAGCGGCCCGATACGCTGCTGTTGGACATCATGCTCCCCGATAAATCGGGGTTGGAATTGGCGCAGGAGATTCGAAACTTCGATGCCAAGCTGCCGGTGGTGTTCATCACCGTGTCAGACGACAGCGACGTCGCCATTGAAGCGATGAAACTGGGGGCATACGAATATGTGCTCAAACCGTTGGGGATTGAGCAGATACAACACCTCGTGGACCGCGGGCTGGAAACGCGGCGGTTGATGCAAGCCCCCGTGTTGCTGCAACAGAACAACGACCTTTCAGATGAGGGAGAGGTTCTTGTCGGGCGGAGCCCGCAGATGCTCGAAGTCTATAAGCAAATTGGCCGGGTCGCTGCACAGGACGTCTCGGTGCTCATCCGCGGCGAAAGCGGGACTGGAAAGGAGCTGATCGCCCGGGCGATATATCAACACAGCCATCGCCACGACAATTGCTTTCTGGCAGTCAATTGTGCCGCGCTGTCCGATACCCTGCTGGAGAGCGAACTGTTCGGACATGAGAAGGGGGCCTTTACTGGGGCGGACCGACGCCACATCGGCAAGTTCGAACAATGCCACGACGGAACGATCTTTCTTGATGAGGTCGGCGACATGTCTCCGCTGACGCAGAGCAAGGTCCTGCGCCTGCTGCAAGAACAAAAGTTTGAGCGCGTCGGCGGCAGCGACATGATTCAAGTTGACGTGCGAATTATCTCGGCCACCAATTGTGATTTGGAGCAAATGATCGAAGAGGGCGATTATCGGCTCGATTTATTTCACCGACTGAACGCCTTTGAAATCCACCTGCCGCCGCTTCGCGAACGAGGCGACGATATCCCCCGGCTGCTGGAACACTTTTTGTCGATATTTAACAAGAAACTCGGCAAGAGCATCACGGGAATCTCCGACGAAGCGATGGAACTGCTCGTCAACTACTCCTGGCCTGGCAATGTGCGGGAGCTACAGAGCATTTTGCGCAAAGCAATGTTAATGGCGACCGGCCCGGTGCTGGTACCGGAATGCCTGCCGGAAGAGTTCCAGGAAGAGCACGACCAGGGTGCGCTCGCTTCGTTGCCGACCGGCGGTGATCGGGCGACCGACTTCTCCGCGTTTATCGAACAACGAGAGGCCGCCGGATCGAATGACCTGCACGCGGAGTCGGTGGAATGGATGGAACAGATCCTGTTGACGAGGATTTTGCAAAAGCATAACGGAAACCAATCCAAGACGGCAGAGGAATTGGGAATCACTCGCGGCAGTCTGCGGCACAAAATCAAGACGTTGGGGATTTCCATCAACAGCGTCGTCAGCCCGGCCACCGACCGAGACGAAGATGACGACGAGGATTGCGACTGCTAGAAGTCGCCGCCGGTCGTGTCGCCCGGAGTTTCGAAAGCGAGCTTAAGAACGGCTCAGCAGGAGCGCCGATCTCCCGCTGAGCCACGACCCGTGGCGATTAGCGCGCGGATCGCTTGATTCGGCCGGGTGAATTCGCCGATGCCACACGTCCGTCGTGGCCTGCCCAAAAGCATGAAAGAGCCAAACGCTCTGTGCCGTGCGTCGTTACGCGCGCAGCCGGGGACATTGGCAACGTAATGCGAATTTCACCAGCAAGACGACTCGATCTGGACTAAATTTTCAAGCAAGAGAATGCTGGCCGCGACGTCACGTCGATGGGCAATCTGCCGGTTGCTGCAACGATTTGACGCCGCGGGCTGTGGCAATTGGTTGCTCTTAGCAGGAGCAGGAGTTTTGCAAAGACTGGACCTGCTTTTGCACTTCCTCGCGGGCGATGCCGTAGCGCTGTTGGATCTTCCCAACCAGCTGATCGCGCTTGCCGTCGATGACGTCAAGATCGTCGTCAGTCAGTTCGCCCCATTTTTGTTTGACCTGCCCTTTAGTCTCTTTCCATTTACCTTCGATTTGGTCCCAGTTCATTGTTCGTTTCCTTTCTCGGCCGGAAGGTTCCGGCGAAATCCATTGAGTTTGACGTTCGACAATTGAGCGCATTGCCAACGCAGCAATGCGAATTGGTCGCCAGGTTTATTGCGGTTCTTCGGTCGGTGCGACGCGGACTTTGTTGACCACGTAATGCACGCCGGGCACTTTCGCCGCAATCGTTTGTGCCAGCTGCTTGAAGTAGTAGGACCGGGCCTCGCCGTGAAGTACGATCGTCGTTCCACGCGCCTCGCAACGCACAGTGCGCAACCTCTGACAGCTGAGTTGCTGCAGTGTGTGAAACACTCGCTCCGCGAGGCGATTGTTGGATTGTCGCGATGTCGTCGCTAAGTTCATCTTGTCCTCCTCGAGCGCGGCCGCGGTAGATGTGGGTGAGCCGCATCACTCCTATAACTTTTAAATGCATAATCCGTGCCAATCTCGGAGATTGATGGCGTGATTTTTGCGCGCCTTGCCTAGGAACACCGACACAGCGCCGGCGCCGCAGAAATAGCGGAAAAACCGCATCGACTTTTCAGGACGCGTAGTCTGGTCCGCTTGCAGTTAATAGGGCAAATGCCGTTCTTGGAGGAGCGCCGTTGGTCGTCGCGCAGCCCGGTTGGTCGATCGACTTTCGGTTGTTGTCGCCGGCGACGCAAACTCTCATTGAGGCCGTTTCGAATACGCAAATGTCGATCCATGGATGCGTCTACGCAGGCGCGCGAGCCGCCGGCGATCTCATCGCGTTGGTCGGCAACCTGCGCGAAAGCCGGCTTGACTGGGCTGCGCGAGAGATTGGCAAACGCCGGCAACGTCACACCGGTCGGATGAGGTGTTCAATTGCTGTGGTCGGCGAGCGCGGCGCTGAGTTGTGAAACGGCGTCTTCCAGTTGCGTGACGAGTGCGTCGCTGCCTTCAAGATCGCCTGCCTTGCCGCGGCGTTCCAACTCCCCGGCGATTGAGACGCATCGTTCGCCGCCGAAATTGGCCGCCAGGCCTTTGAGGCTGTGCGCGGCCTGTGCGACTTGGGCCGCATCGGCGGACCGGGTAGCGGCCCTTAGCGTGGCGAGAAGTGTCGGCGAATCTTCCTCGAAGTAACGGACGAAGTCTTTGAACAGGCCCATATCGCCGTTCAAACGCTGCATCGCTCCCTCAAAGTCAAGAATCTTATGAGCAGGTGTAAACGATGCAGAGGGGGTGGCTGCCGTCCCAACCGCGCTGTCGCCGTTGCCGTCATGTGACGACAGCGTGTTGGAGGTGGGATTCGTTGCAGCTCGCAATTCGGCGCGCCCATCCGTCGCGGTTCCGACCAGCGTTAATAATTCGTCGACGTCGACCGGCTTGGCGATATATGCGTCCATCCCCGCGGCGAGGCACTTTTCACGGTCGCCGCGCATGGCATGGGCCGTCATCGCGATAATCGGCGTGGCGGCGAGGGAGTCCTTCTGCTCGGCGCGTATCGCGGCGGTGGCTTCGAACCCATCCATGACCGGCATCTGAATATCCATCAAGATCAGGTCGAAGTTTTGCGCACGGTACAAACTGACAGCTTGCCGCCCGTCTGCGGCGATGGTCACTCGGTGCCCCGATTTTTTTAGTATGCTGGTAACGACCTTTTGATTGGCTGGCGTATCCTCGGCCAGTAGGATTGATAGCGGCCGGTTATCGGGCGACGCCTGTTCGTCATCCTCGTCTTCCTGGGCGTTCGGGAGGGTTGCATATTCGATATTCATCGTCATCAAGACCGCATCGAGCAAATCCGACTGCGTGATGGGCTTTTGCAAATACATGGAGATGGCGGCGTCAGACTCGCGCTCCTTGAACTCGCGTCTATCGGACGATGAGACCATGAGAATCATGGGGGGCGGATGGTCGGCGCGATCACAGATGCGTTGTGATAGCGTGTAACCGTCCATTTCCGGCATGAGTGCGTCGATGATGACCAACGGAAACGGTGATCCGCTTTCGCAGGCGTAATCGATGCGGTCGAGTGCTTCCTCGCCATTCTGCGCGGTGACCGGTTGCATCGACCAATTTTTTAGATTCTCGGCGACGATCCGCAGGTTGGTTTCATTATCGTCGACGACGAGCACCGGCAGACCTCGCAACTGTTGAAGTGATCGCGCGTGGCGAGGCTGCCCGCCGACCCCGGATTGGATCGGCAATGAGATTTGGAACGAGAGCAAACTTCCCTTTCCCAACTCACTTTTGACGGACAGTCTTCCTCCCATCAGCCGCACCAAGTCGTTGGAAATAGCCAATCCTAAGCCGGTTCCACCGTGACTCCGCGTGGAACTGGCGTCAGCCTGTGTAAACGGCTCCAGAATCCGCCGCTGGTCTTCCGGAGCAATGCCGACCCCTGTGTCCCGCACGGAAAACCTCAAACGCACCTCATGCGGCCATTTCTTCACCAGTTTGACCGCCACCACGACTTCTCCGGTGTCAGTGAATTTGATGGCATTGCCGATCAAATTGGTTAAGACCTGTTTGATACGGACAGTATCCCCGACCAGTTCGTCGGGCACATCTGCGGAAATGTCGCAGGCCAGTTCCAGATCTTTCTCGAACGCGCGGAGCGACAGCGGCTTAAGCGCCTCGTGAAACATTGCCCGCAACGAAAAGGGCTGCGACTCGATCTTAAATTTGCCTGCCTCAATCTTGGAGAAGTCAAGAATGTCGTTTAATAGCGTCAGCAGTGAATGTGCCGACTCGTTGGCCGTCTGCACGTAGTCACGGACGTCGTCGGACAGGTCCTCGCCCATCGCCAACTGCGTCATACCGATGATGGCATTCATCGGCGTACGCAGTTCGTGGCTGACGTTGGCCAGGAATTCGGCGCGCGTGCGATTGGCCCGCTCGGCGTCTTCCTTGGCGAGCAGTAGCTCCTGTTGCCGCCGTTTTCTCTCGGTAAAATCGCGTTCGATGGTCGAGGAGCCGAGGACGGTCCCCTGCTCGTCTTCGATGGGCGAAACCGTCACCGACACGGGAATCAGCCGGCCATCTTTACATTGTCGTACGGTTTCGAACTGTTCCAAGCGTCGGCCGGTTTGAATCGCCTGTAGGATCTCCCGCTCCTCGGACTCCGCGTCCGGGGGCAGAATCAGCGACGCGGTCTGGCCCAACGCCTCCTCCTCGGAATAGCCGTAAATCCGCTCGGCCCCCAGATTCCAACTCGTGATCGTTCCGGTCACGTCACGGCCGATAATGGCGTCGTAAGACGAGTCCACTAGAGCGGCTAAACGCGCACGATACCGTGCGTCTTCGTTCCGCTGAGTGATATCCCGCAGAAACGCGTTGAATAATACACGGTCTTCGAGCTGGACGGCCACGACGCTCAACTCAATTGGAAACTCCTGGCCGTTTTTACGCAGCGCCGTCAATTCCAGCCGGCGGCCCAACACCGAGCCGGTTCCCGTGCGCAAGTAACGCACTAGCCCCTTGCGATGCGCCGAGCGGTGCTCGGGTGGAATGATCCGCCGGGCGAGCTCCTCTCCCACGACCTCTTGCCGCGTCCAACCGAAAATCTTTTCGGCTTGGGCATTCCAATCGACAATCCGTCCCCGCCTGTCGATCGAGATCACCGCATCCAGAGCGGTTTCGATGATGCTGCTGCGATATCGGTCGCGTCCAGCCAATTTACGCTGCGCATTGAGAATTTGGCTACAAAGCGCCGCCGTCATCCAGATCGCTGAAATGCCCAGGATGCGATTGACGACGGCAATCCATACAACCTCCTCAGCTCCGGAGACGTACAAATCGACAATCAACAGGAACGAACACAGCCCGGCCGTGATATAGATGTCCGACGACTTACCCGAACGGAAGGCCAGCCAGATGGCGGGCAAATAGAGAATGAAGCCGTTGACACCTGCGACGAAGACCGAATCAAAGACGAAAATCAGCCCGATGGCCGCTAAGACGACCAGTCGGGCCATATTGTTGTTCGGTGGCAGCGACGGTGAATCGACCACATCATGGAAATGAGATGAGTCCGTGGACATCACGCCGGCCCTTGAAAGAAGCAGAAGACACAAACACTAAAACGGTTCGAGTATACTCGATCTGCTCCGGCGTCGGCAGCCATAAACATGGCATGCGCAAGCGGGGGTCCCACCGAATCGCGGGACCTGCGCACTGCTTACCACGGTTTGAGCTTCCAGCCCAACACAAATCCGATTCCGAATGCCCAGAGTGCGAGGCTTTCTGGGCGTTCCTTCGCGTAGCGCGAAAAGCTGTCGACTACGATATCGGTCAGGGAGATCTCGTCGTGGTCCGCCGCCCCAGTCAGATTGCTCGGCCGTCTCTGTGTATGTGTCGTGTTCGGTTGTTCCATGGTCGGTTCCTTTATTCTTGATGCAATGAGAAAATGACGAATCATGCGGAGATAGCCGGACGTCGTGGCTCGCGTTTCAATACGCCTTTGAGCCATTTGACGTTGTTGTGCCATTCCTGCTTGGATCGGCTAAAGGCGCGATTGGCACGCCGAAAGGTCTGCCACCCGATCACAGCGAAACCTGCCGCCGTCAGTAGTCCGACGCCGGTCGAAATCAAAAACGCGAACCAGGTGTCGAATCCTGCCTGTACGAGTCCGTAGGCCAATGCCGTTAAGGCGACCGGGACCGAGCCGAGGAAGACGATGATCCCCCCGACAATCGCGATCAGCGGCTTCGCTATGCGTTTGGCATAGTCGTCGGCCTCCACTTTGACCAACTCCACCTGCAACTCCGCCAGCGTGACGACGTCAGGCGCAAATTGCCCGACGTCGCCGGCGACGGCTTGTGGAGGGAATCTTGGCTTTCCATTTGTTTGGCTCATTTTCTTTTTACCCACCAACCGAGGGCGATCCCCGCCGCGATTGCCACGCCCAGCGCCATCGCGGGTCGCCCCGTGACGAAATTCTCAAGCCGGGCGGCTACGCGTTTGGCCTGCCCTAGGGCCGCCTCGGCGGTCTCGGCTGGGTGTTCGATGGCATCGGAAATCAGTTCCGATGCTTGTTTCGGCGAGTTGATTTGCTTGGAGATTCGATTTGCCATTGCTAGCTCCCTATCTTCCTGACGATTGTCTCTCGGTACGCGTCGCCTTGAACCGCCGCGATATCTACAACGATTCTGTGGAATTGACCGTGGAATTCTCCGCGGACAGTTTGCCAAAATGATTCCCGGCGTAGGCCATCGCCCCCCTCAAGGCGATGGTCCCCGCCAGGCTGAGCAGCGTTCCCGCCACGCTGTTCTTGGCTTTCTTTTTGGGACTGGCTTCCACGACCAGCTTTTTTCGTTTTGCCAATTCGAGAAGTGCATCGGGATCGGGATGCACAAGCTCGACTCGCTTGGGGACGACCAGGAATCCCACAGCGGCGGCGGCTCCCATCACAATCCAGGGATACCGTTTGAAATACACCTGCCAATCCGCCATCTCCCGCGTGGACTCGGCAAGACTGTCGATGTCGTCGGCGAGGTCCCGGCGAATGTCCTGCATTTGTTGGCGAATGGCATCGGCAGACTGATTCATGATTTTTTTGTTTGGCTTGCTTCACTGATTTGTCATCAATGCGGCATCAAAGACGTCGGAACGTGGTTACGAATCGCGTCAAGAAATTGCCGTCCCAATCGTTCGGCGACAGCCGCACGGGACTCCGGACGGGCATCGGCGAGCAGGCTGACGAGCGCCAACCCGGTCCCGACGCCCATGCCAAAGGCAACCGCCGCTGAGGCCATTGCGTGATCGCGGACGCATTGCTTGGTTTGTCCGGCCATTGATTCCGCAGGATGGTTCGGACGGTTTTGTGCCTTTGACATGTTCGTTCTCCTTGGGATTAGATCGGTCCATCAAGTTTGCTGGATCGGACTATGACGGCCGGCGTACCGCGCCGCTGATCGCGCTGATTAGAAACAGCACGAGAAATACGACGAACAAGATCTTGGCAACGCCGGCAAAGCTCGCAGCGATTCCGGTGAAGCCCAAGACTGCAAATACCAGCGCCAACAACAATAAAAACACGGCTAAGTTCAACATCACGATCTCCTTGAAAGTCAGGCTTTGAATTGGTAACAGGGTCGCTTTATCGAGAACGCAGGACCATGCCTACGACGACTCCAGTGATTAGGCCGACGCCGAAACAAGCGGCCAAAGACTCCACGGGCCGGCGGCGAACAAGTTCTTCTGTGTGCTGATATCCCTCGCGTACATGTTCGACGGCACGCGCAGCAGCGGCTTTAGTCGCCTCACCCGCGTCGCCCGCGTATTCGCTCAGATTTTCTGCAACGTCACGCGCAGTCTTGCGGACCGCTTCAGACGCGTGTTCAATCGTAGAGGAATGAGCATCGGTAATCCGCTGCAGGTAATTTTCAACCTCTTCGCGGGCTTCACCGGTCTTACGTTGGATCATGCCGACCAACTGTTCCGCATCGCCCTTAAACCGCTCCAAGTCGCTATCGGTCAGTTGCCCCCAATGATTCCGCAGTTTGCCTTGAATGTCGTTCCAATGTCCTTCGAGAACTTGTTGATTGACCATTTCGTTACTCCTGCATTGTGTGGTGTCTACATTCCAAAATTTGTGTGTCGCCAACGAAGCGGCGTGTCGACGGTCTAAATCATCTTGAGCAAGACGAGGACCAGGACGACGACCAGGACGAGCTCCCCGAGGACCCCGAGCCCGGAAGGGACGCGGGCGCCGGCGATGCGGACGTCTCGGAGCGGTCCGCCCGCCGGCCACGCCCCTGCCGCTGTGCGGCGAGCTGGAGCGGGA
>CALFYU010000546.1 GCA_937952455.1 uncultured Planctomycetaceae bacterium | reverse complement strand
CGATCGGCGAGAAGCGCATCACAAGCTGCTACAAAGTCTTTGTCCTCGGAACGTGTATAGAACGGGAAATTCGTATTGTTCTCACCCCACCCCGAAATTTCGTTGTAACGCAGAAAATAGATCGGGCCGAACGTGCCGTCTTTGTAAGCCTCGCGGACGACCCGGCCGATGCCCCCTTTGGCAAAGGGATTCGGTGCGCGACCGTAAAAAGCCAGGACCAAAAGACGCCCGTCGGGTGCAATGTAAAACCCCATCCGCTGGTGCATCATCGCTGTCGTACCGGGCGGGTCGGGAGGACTGAGGTCATAGACGGGAAAAACAACCTGAGGTGCATCCCAGCGACGACCGTCCGCGGAACTGCAAAGAAGCGTCTGGCCAGGGGCAATATGCTCCCCGACCGGGTTGCTCAGGTATTCGATATAATACCGGTCGTTCCAGTAGACGATGTTTGGGCCATGGTTGTAGGTCCAGCCGAAGTCGTCGGCCCATTCGGGATGTGTGCGGTTAGCTCGCATCACCTGCACCGTCTCGATCCCGATCGCGGGTCGCAATTGCCCGTCGTGAGCCGGGTTGTGGACCACCGGTCCGCCTACGTAGCGGACGGGTTCATGAACGCTGCCAGTTTGAGCAACAACGGCGGTCGGCAGCAGTAGCACCGCGCTGCCGACAAGGAGAAAGGGAGCCAAACAGCATCTTGTGCGCATGGTTGTTGGTCCTGACAGGGTATACGAGGTCGTCGGTAGCAGGATTTGTGCTTCAGATTACACGACATTACCGTCGGAAGGAGTGGGGTCATCTCGGTGCGGGCTTCGGCGTCAGACTCGCAGGTTTCGAGGGCCGTTCGCCGAACTCCACTCATTGTAACAGCTGATGCAACGTCGAGCACGGCATGCGCATTAACAACCGACTGCTCGATTAAATAGCCCGCAGCTCGCGACTTGCGTTGCTCGCGTCTTGATTTGTTCGACCTGGAAATCCATATCGCCGAAAGTCAAGCCGTTGAACATTGTGGATGAACTGGCTGTCGACCGATCCTACTGCGGCCCAAACGTAACCGATGGCCTAGCTTGGGGCACATCAGCCGATGACTCAAAAAGTTCGCCTGATATTGGGTCGTCTGTGATCAAAGTGCCGCTTCAATGCTCCATCGCCCAGGTCCTCAGCGCCGGCGCTCCCCCAGCGCACGTACCGCTGGAAACTCCGAATTAGCAATCGCAACATTGGCTGGTTACCACGATTTCTGCCGACAGTCTTACCAAGCGATTTCCAGTGGACCTCGTTTCTTCATCCCACTTGCATGGCTCGCGTTCTCTGGACCGGGCGCCGTCCGCGACTATTTTAGGTCTGCGCTTGCTCACCGTTTTTCGGCCACGCCCTCGTAACCCGTCAACCGACGAGCAACTCATTGAGCACTTTACCGTTAGCGACCAGCGGCACCGGGCGGCCGGTGCGGTCGGGAATTGTGGTATGCGCGTCAATGCCGACGAGGTGATACATGGTGGCCAGTATGTCCATGGGGTTGACCGGATCGCTTTTTACGTAAGCGGCTTGGGAGTCACTGCTGCCCAGCACTTGTCCGCGATTCAGTCCCGCGCCGGCCAGCAGATTGCAATAGGCAGTCGACCAATGATCGCGGGCCGGCGTCCCTGCGCGCTCGGCAATTTTCGGAGTCCGCCCATGCTCGGTGAGTACCAACACCAGCGTTTCGTCAAGCAGGCCCCGCTCTTCTAAATCGATGATCAGCGCACTAAGAGCGCTGTCCAAGCCGGGCAAAAGCTCGTTATTCAAGCGCTTGTAGAGATTAAAGTGGGTGTCCCAAGCTGTATTGACGACTTTATATTCGTCCCAAAAGACCGATACGACCCGGCCCCCAGCCTCCAGAAGCCGTCTCCCGGCGAGCACCGCTTGGCCGAATAGGTTCATGCCGTAACGTTCGCGATGCGACATCGGCTCGCGTGAGATGTCGAGAGCCTCGCGAATCTCCTTTGATTCCAGCAGAGACCAGGCCATTTGCTGGTGCCGGCTGAGACTTTCGCCGACTCGCGATTCCTCGAAAGATCGACGGTTGGATTCGAGTTGACTCAATAGGGATTTCCGCTTGTCGAGCCGGTCAAGGGTCAATCCGGGTTGGCCCTGTGCGGCACCCGAAACGGCAAACGTGAGGTCCGGCTTCACGCTGAGAAAGGGGTCTTTTTCGCGCGAACTACCGACCCCGAAAGTGCCAATTCGTTCGACCTCGCGTTGTGATTCCCCTTCAAACTCGGTGAACACGGGATCATATCCTCGTCCCAGAAATCCGCCGTAAGGCCCCGAACGCTGAAACAGTGGATTGAATTTGCTGAAGCGAAACGGCAATGCAAGATTTCGGGGAATCGCCGGCGCAAGGTCGCTGGGCGACTGGCGATCTGCCAGATAATCCAAAACGCTGCCAAAAAAGGGATGATGCCGCGTATCGAGGGGGTGTGTCTCGCTCTGGAAGTCGACCGCCGGGTTGCCGGTCAGCGTGAAGACATTCGAGTGATTGTTGTTGTCGTGAGTCATCGACCGGACCAACGTTAGCCGATCCATGATGCCGGCAAGCTGCGGCAGGTGCTCACTGATCCGGACACTCGGGATCGCTGTCGCGATGGCATCGTGTTCGCCGCGGACTTCAGCAGCAGCATCGGGCTTGGGATCGAAAGTCTCTAATTGAGAAGCCGCACCGGCCAGATACAACAGGATGACACGTTTTGCCTGCCCGAACGTTGCCGATCTGGGGACGTCGCTGGATTGCGCGCTGCGCGCTGCGAAGAGCTGCGGCAGAGTCAATGCTCCCAGACCACAGGCGCCCACGTTTAAGACATCACGGCGGCTGACGCCGCTGCATGTTCTTTTCGTTGAACCCAGTACTCTCAGCATGCGGAGAACTCCGCTCGTTAAGCCCAGAGGTTTGTTTCCATACCTCACGAGTTGCCAGTATACTTAAATTTACCGCAGCATGCCAACGACATCAATGCGGTAAGCGCCGCTACCATCGCACATCTTCTCATTGATCTTTGGGAATATCGCCATGCCAAAAAAGTCGATAACCCTGACTCTCTTGCTGATGTCCTTCGTAGCAGCACCTTTAAGCGCAGGTGATTTTGCCATCCGCGATGGTGATACCGTCGGCTTTCTGGGAGACAGCATCACGGCCGCGCGAACTTACGGTAAGCATATCGAGAAGTACACGTTGTTACGTTATCCGGACCGGAAGGTCCGTTTCATGAACCTCGGATGGGGGGGTGATACGGCGGCGGGCGGACTGAAGAGGCTCCAGCGGGATGTGTTCGACAATGGCGTCACGTTGCTGACCGTGGCGTACGGCGTGAACGACATTGGCTGGGGGGCCAAGGCGGACGACGAACACCGTCAGTTATATCTGGATTCGATTCGCGGCATCGTTGCCGCGTGCAAGGAGCGTGGCGTAAGAGTCTACATCTGCTCGGCAGCCATCACCGCGGGCCATCCCGATAAGACGGAGAACGACTTTCTCCAACAGATGTGTGATGCGGGGTTGGAAATTGCCCGTAAGGAAGGCGGCGAGGCGATCGACGTTCAACGGACGATGCGGGATATTCAACGGCGAGTGCTCAGGGCCAATGAATCGCAGCCGAAAGAGAAACACGAGACCCTGCATGCTGCGGATGGCATTCACCTGAATGACCTCGGACAACTGGCGATGGCGTACGCGATTCTTAAGGGATTGGGAGCGCCCAGCGACGTGTCGTCGTGTGTCATTGATGCGGCGGCCGGAAAAACCGTCGAAGCAACGGGATGTCAGATATCAGACATCACCGCAACCGACAGCACCGTTTCGTTCACCCGTTTGGATGAGGGCCTTCCGTATAACAATGGGGTGTTCGCGGCCTTGATGTATCGTTTCGTGCCGATGAACGAACTCAACCGGTATTGGCTGACGGTGCGAAATCTCAAGCCGGGCAGATACAAACTCACGGTCTCCGGGCGGGAAGTCGGCACCTGGCACGCCGGCCAATTGGCGACGGGTTTGAACATCGCTTCCACGACGCCCGATGCCTGGCAACCCGGCGGTCCTTGGGACGCGCAAGCGGGAGTGCTAAAGTCTCTCACCGACGCCCGCTACGAAGCCGACTTGGCCCTCCTGCACGCAAAGGCATGGTTGCCTGATCGCCCCATGCTGACCGAACTGACCGAGCAATCGGCACATGCCAACGAGGAACTCGAGAAGATGCAACGATTTGTCGCCCGCCCCCGACCGTATCGCTTTGTCCTCACTCGCGAAGCAGACGAAACCACGATCGTGTCGCCGCAGGAGTATCAGGTGTTTCAACGAAGGACTCGAGCCGCGGGTCCGATCATCATTCGAGGGACGACCACCCGGGATGTGGATCAAGTTCACGTTCGTTTCCGCGGCCAGCCGCTGAAGGGAGAATTGCCCGGCGCTTGGCAGACGGTCGCGTTCGAAAAGAATGATGGGACATTCCAAAAGTCAATGGATCTCCCCGCCGGTGGATGGTTTGCCATGGACCTCAAGCTGACCAAGGACGGTCGAACGGTCCAAGAGCAAACTGTAGAACGATTCGGCGTCGGCGAAGTTTTCGTCGGGGCGGGACAGTCCAATTCGACAAATTCCGGACAGTTCAAGACAAAGCAGACATCCGGCATGGTGGCCTCCTTTAGCGGAGAGCAGTGGCAAATCGCCGATGATCCGCAACCGGGAGTCGCGGATCGCTCACAGGGTGGAAGTTATTACCCCGCGTTCGGAGATGCCATGTACGATTTGTACAAGGTTCCGATTGGCATCGCGGCAACCGGTTACGGGGGGACGAGCGTCAATGCCTGGCAGCCGAACGACGAAGGATTGTTTCGCTGGATGATGACGCGGATTGGTCAACTCGGCCCGCAGGGATTCCGGGCCGTGTTATGGCATCAGGGCGAAAGCGACGTCGCCATGTCGAGCGATGAGTATTACGAAAAGCTCAAACGCGTCATCGCCTCGTCACGCGATGAGGCCGGCTGGAACATCCCCTGGTTCGTGGCACAG
>CALFYU010000545.1 GCA_937952455.1 uncultured Planctomycetaceae bacterium | reverse complement strand
ATGCACTGTGTGGGAATCGATCTATTTGCTGGGATGGACTTCCCCACAAATAGTGAGCGCGCATCAAAGAGCGTATATTGCTCGTGAGGTAAGGGAAAGATGTCGAAGCCGAAGCGTCGCAGTTTTACGGACGAGTTCGAGCGAGATGGGGCGAGGCTGGTAACCGAGCAGGGATCTCCCTTGGCAGAAATGCAGGCAGGAACGCTCAAGTCGTTATGCGCAACAGAGAAGAGAGCGTTTCAAGCCAGACACTTGATTCCTAAAAGCAGACGTGATCGGGATTAACGTGTGGGATCGGCGGTGGGGGGTTGTCCACTCGACCCTTTGGCCCTGGCGGGGGTCCCTTTCACGAATCGATTGCAACCGCTATTTCCGGACACACGCAGCATATATTGCTGCAAATCCTCGTCGATGCAAAGTCCCATCGTTGGGTTTTCGATCGTCGCATCCGGTTCAATTTGCCACCATTTACACTCTTTGCACAATCCCCAATCGGCTGTCATCGGAATTACCCTCCGGTTCAATTCGTTCCACATTTAATCATCTCCGTTATTCTTCGTTGGGGACATCTGCGCATCAAATCGAATTCTTCCTATCCATCCATGACGTGCCCTAAAAGGTCCGTGAAGACCGCAGAGCATTGTTGGTCGGCACGGCACCATCTCGGTTGTTTGGTGCTCACTCCGAACCACTACCAATACCGACTTGTTTCTCTATTTGGCGAGTCGACCAACAGGCCGGAGATGCACCCGCCTCCCAACGGACCTATGCCGACGACGACCAACGGCGGAACAGGTGCTGCACGCATACGGCCGAAACTTGCATAACCAACATCCCTTAATCATCCGGGAATCGAACGCGTCGACTGCATCAATGATTTGGCTGGTCCAAACACCGTTGCCTGCCGCAACTTGATTGATCTGAGACTCAATTTCCCACAGATTTTCGCCGGTTTTCTGGTGAACGATCGTTATTCCTTTCGCGAGTCGTTGCCGAATTTCCAGAAGTCTTTGTTTGTCAATCCAGGCCAGCAGTTTTGAATACCCTCGCGAAGACCGCGACGATTCTTTGTCGACTGGGTGTGTTCCTGGTCGTCAGTACAGTCTCCCACTAGGGACGCGTCGATCGTTCGCTGTCCGCGCTGTGAGATAAGCTCTGCAAGGCGTATGCCAAAATCGCGACATTGGCGCACGCTTTGCATATGCGGGCGGAAGTTAACTTTCATTTCCAAAGGAACCAACAATGAAGACCTATTTTGCTTTAGTCGCCCCCGCCGTATTTGCCGCCGCATCTCTGTTCGCAACGGGTTGCACCGACTCACCCGGCGACCGAGCGGCAGAAAATGTTCGGGAATCGTCGCAGGAGATGGCGGACGACGTACGTGATGCTTCTCAAGAGAAGGCAGAAGACCTAAGAGAGGCGGATGGCAAGACCATCCTTGGCAATGCCGAGTCGGACTCTGTCGAGAACCGCGCGGATGCGATTGAAGAAGCCGGTGAAAAGAAAGCCGACGCGATCGAAGCTGAGGGAGAACGTAAAGCGGACGCCCTGGAAGACGACGGCGAGTAAGCCGCTCAACGCACGTTGCGGAGTGAAGTCCAGATTTGCGACATCGACGCGAAGGCTCCATGAATGCACGAACACCTCACTGTTCCCTATGTGACCGCTCGTCGGGTGAGCCTGCTGCTCGTTTACGGAAATCCCAGCGTGACGGCGGGAACTTGTTTCGCGGGCCATCATCTTGCCGTGGCTGGACGGTGATGGCCCGCGCGCATGTTAATACTGTTTGCAAACCTAATTATGGAATTTATAGAATCCCCGTTCCCAGTGGGGCCATCTCGGCAGCAACGCTCATCCAAGTCGGACGTACAATCACACCCGGCAACGTAAACCGGGCATTTCCCCGCCGAAAAACGAATATGTTCACCTCAAATTGCGAATGCGGTAACGTTCTATTTTTCGACAGCTTCAAATGCGTAGGCTGCGGCGTCGATGTGGGTGTGTGCGAATCGTGCCATCAAATTACGCCCATCCGCACAAATGAACGCCGTGCCGCAAGATGTGAGCGGTGTCACTCTCGCGTGACACCTTGCGCCAATCGCGAACCGAACCAGATCTGCAATGTTTGGTCCGTCCATAGCGATCCGGCGGGTTTATGTCGGAGTTGCCGCCTAACACGTGTCATTCCTGACTTGACCGTGACAGGCAACATTGACCGCTGGAGGGCGCTCGAGGCTGCGAAGCGGCGCGTTTTGTTCGACCTGACAACTGCCGGACTTCCATTCGACAATACGCCGGAAACAGCAGCCCAGCCCTTGTCATTCGAGTTTAAGGCCGATGGTGATGGGCCCGTAGCCACCGGACACGCGGACGGACGTATTACGATAAATGTGCGGGAAGCCGACCCAGTTGAAAGGGAGAAGACGCGCGTTGAGTTTGGCGAGCATCAGCGGACTCTTGTCGGCCACTTTCGGCACGAACTCGGGCACTATTATTGGGATCTGCTTGTCAAACCCTTTCAGCTGGATCAATTCCACAGACTCTTCGGGAACGAGTGTGACCCTCCCTATGACGTCGCCAAACAGCAATATTATGAACAAGGCCCGCAGTCAGATTGGCAGCGCGAATTTATTTCTGCATACGCCTCGATGCATCCCTGGGAAGACTTCGCCGAATCGTTCGCCGCACTGTTGGATATGATGGCAGTGCTTCGCACAGCGCGTCATTTTCAAATGTTTTCCGTAGATGATTCGGATGGCAACGATTTCGAATCGATATTGGAAACTTATCAACGTGTCGGCATTGCCGTGAATGAGCTGAACCGGGATATGGGGTTGCTCGACCTTGTGCCGGAAGTTCATAACGAACCCATTGCGGCGGGCGATTTTCCGCGGTTTGAATGACTAGAACGAACCGTAGGTCAGGCTCCCGCCTGATGTGAAAAACGATTAACGCCAAAAGAATCGTCAGGCGGGAGCCTGACCGACGACAAATTGAAGCAACGAAATCATGCGATTTACCAAAATGCACGGCGCAGGAAACGACTACGTTTACCTGAACTGTTTTGACCAACGCCCTCCGGCCGATATTTCCGCCGCGGCGATCGCCATGAGCGATCGGCACAAGGGGATCGGCGCCGATGGGCTGATCCTGATTTGCCCCTCCGAACAGGCCGACGCCCGCATGCGGATGTTCAACGCCGACGGCAGCGAATCGGAAATGTGCGGCAACGGCATCCGCTGCGTCGCCAAGTACGTCTACGATCACGGCATTTGCTCCAGAGAGGAACTACGGATCGAAACGGGAAACGGCGTCTTGAATCTGCAGTTGGAGATCTTCGGCGGCGTCGCCCAGCGGGTTCGGGTGAATATGGGCCGTCCCATTCTTAAGAGCAGCGACATTCCGACCACGCTGCCCGGCGATCCGCCCATCAAAGCGCCGTTGCAAGTCGGTGGCCGCGAATTGGCGGTGACCTGCGTCTCGATGGGCAATCCGCATTGCGTGACATTCGTTGATTCGTTGAATGATGATTGGGTGCACCGCATCGGGCCGCAAATCGAGGTGCATCCCGCCTTTCCCAACCGGGTCAATGCGGAATTTATCGAAGTCGTCTCGCCGACGGAATTCAAGATGCGGGTCTGGGAGCGCGGTTCGGGCGAAACACAGGCCTGCGGGACCGGCGCGTGTGCTTCGCTGGTGGCGGGGGTGTTGGCCGGAATGACCGAACGGAGTGTCCTCTGCCATTTACTGGGAGGGGACTTGGAATTGGAATGGTCGGACACGGACGAGGTTTTCATGACGGGCGATGCGGTCGAGGTCTATCAGGGAGAATGGCCGGAAGGATAAGTTGCGCCAATCCTCGAGTGTCTGGTCGACTCCAGCAAATGAGATGAACTCCGGTGAATGACTATCAGGACGGCACTGTCGAATCGCGCGGGCAGGATGAGGATGTCTCACCGTCAGATCTGCCGCCAAACTCGCAAACCGCTCTTGCAGCGACCGCCGGAAACGAGTATTTATCCCGCTCCTCTCACTCACTAAACAACAATCACCGTCTCTCCACGGGACATCCCATCGGGATCGGCAGTCGTGTTTTGCTGGTTCTTTGGAGTTTGTTCCTGTGTGCGGGATTTGCCTTGGCGGCCAGTTTGAATCCCGATCCGCGCGGATTCGGCACCCATCAAAGCCTCGGCTTTCCCCCGTGTACCTTTCAAGTCATCTTCGAAATTCCTTGTCCTAGTTGCGGCATGACCACGAGTTTTGCCCATTTTACCCGCGGTGAATTCGCCGCAGCGGCGCGAGCCAATACCGCCGGATTGGTGTTGGCGATCGCCTGTTTTATTCAAGTTCCCTGGTGCTGGATCAGCGCCGCACAAGGCCGCCTGTGGCGGGTTCACAATCCCGTAAATTTCGCCCTGATTGTGGTCGGCGGCATTTCCGTCGTGGCAGTGATCAATTGGTCCGTGCGGCTGATTTGACAGCGGTGTGATAACATTTTTCGGCCGATGCGATGGAGCGCAAGATGCCAAATGAATTTGACAACGCGAACCGGCGGAACGGTCAATGGGCGCGCAGTGCGGCGTGTTTGTTGATCAGCAGCGCCATGATCACGCTGGCAGGCTGCTCGCTGTTCGTGATGGGGGGCCAGATGCTGCTGGGCCGGCCCATGATCCCGGCATCTTTCGATGAGTTCACCAAAAAATCACTGAAGGATGACGGCGTCACGGCCATCGTCATTTGCGAAGCACCCATGGGCAGCGATAGCGAAACGGCGGCCCTTGACCAGGAATTGCAGACGGAAGTCACCCGCCGCCTGAAACAGCACGACATCAAAGTCATCGACAGTCATAAAGTCGCCACCTGGATGGACGACAATGGCGGCGACTGGGGCGGACCGGCGGAGCTGTTCGAGAAATTCAAGAACGCCGACTTCCTGATTCTGGTCGACGTGAACGAATTCAGCTACTTGGAAAAGAACAGCCCCGATCTGGGCGTTGTCCTTGGCCGCTTTGTCCAACTCGGCACTCAGCTGTTCGACGTGTACG
>CALFYU010000544.1 GCA_937952455.1 uncultured Planctomycetaceae bacterium | reverse complement strand
GGGGCCTCCGCGCGGGCGGGGGGGGTGTGTCGGCCGTGGGCGGCCGGCTGCTCTTCGTCGCCGGGGCGGTGCTCGTGGCCGGTGGCCTGGCGGCCTTCACGCTGTCGGTGATCGGCGTGGCAGGGGGTAAGCAGCTCCTGCATTTGGTGCGGATGGTTGTCACGTCTTTCATGACGGGGACCGAGGCGCTCGACTTGCACGCGGGGGCGGTGACCGCCTATCTCGCCGGTGAGACCGAACAGGCGGCGAAGATCTATATCGAACAGATTCTGCCGTACTTGCAGTTTTACTTGGATTATCCCGAGGAACTGCTCAAGACGATGCTGCACCAGCGGGGGATCATCGACTGTCCGGATGTGTTGGCCCCCCCGGCGGCGCCGCCGATGAGCGGCGTGGAACGCGCGGAATTGGAGTGGGTCCTGGAGCGCATCGGCTGGCAAAAACGGTGGCCCGATATTCCCTAAACGTCGGGTTGCGGAAATCCAAGCTGCAAGAAGGTTGCTGTCGTGGACGAAACACCGGCGAAACGGCGTCCGACGCTCAAGCGGCTCCTCTTGTGGGGCGTGCCCGCCCTCGTTGTTGCCATTACGGCCATACACACCTGGCAGTGGCATCGCGCCCTGTTGGATTGGGAAAGAGCGGTTCACCGTATCGAGGATCGCGGTGAGCCGGTCCAATTCGCTGATTTGGTGGTCGAAATCGACAGTCCCGACGATGACGCCGGTCCGTTGTTATTAAAAGCGATCCACGCGCTGCAGGAGCCGGACGCGGCCTATATCCAATTGATCGCCGCCGAACCGCCGACGCGGGCAGGGACACATGCGGCGTTGCGGGATGCCTTGCGGGCGAATCAGAAGAGCCTGGACTTCGTCGTGCAAGCGAGCGAGCGGCCGCACTGCCGGTTTTCAGCCGACGCCTACCTGTTTGATCAGCGGCGCATGGAGATCCTAAAATGCCGCGAGTTGGGCGATTTGCTTCGCGCACAAGTGCTGTGGTCCCTGGGGACGGGTGACGAACCGGCGGCGCTTGCCGCCGTGATTCAGGGGTTTCAATTAGCGGAACTTGTCGGCGAGGAATCGCTCGCCGCTTCGCGATTCACAGCGATTGCGATCCAGAATAAAAGCCTCCGTGCCCTGGAGGAGCTTTTATCCAATA
The DNA here is from genome assembly GCA_937952455.1 of uncultured Planctomycetaceae bacterium. Lineage (GTDB taxonomy): Bacteria > Planctomycetota > Planctomycetia > Planctomycetales > Planctomycetaceae > Symmachiella. The sequence continues at coordinate 2,870 of CALFYU010000544.1, read as the reverse complement.
TGGACGTCGGGTCGGAGGGATTTGCGGAACTTGACACCCAGGTGCGCCGCGCGGTGCAACGTGGCCGTTGCGAAACGTTATTGCAGGCGAATCGCGTCGCCCTATTGGACGGCACAGGATTCTTGACGCTCCGCGAATCGATCGGCTTGCCCGGCGCGCCGCAGTGGGTCGTGTCTGGCAAACGATGGCTCTACGAACCGTGGGTGACCGACAACGTCGTGTACTGGATTCAGGCGCTCACCGAATTGGCCGCGATTGCCGACAGTCCCGGACTGGAAAACGCGGAGATCCAGGATTGGTCGCGCCGCGTGGGAGAATCCAAATATTCACTGGCGCAGCCCTACCTGATCGCTGCCCGACAGTTGCGCGAGCCGATTTTGACCATGCGGCAGCAATTGATCCTGGCCCGGTGGGGACTGCGGGTCGATCGCTATTATCGCCAGCATGGCCGATTCCCCGCGGCATTGTCGCTCGTGGCGGATGACGAACTACCGGCGGTAGCGCCGGATTCGTTATTCGAACAGCCGCTCAGCTACGAAACCTATCCGGGGGGATTTGTGGTCCGAATCGCCGACCAGGAACACGCGGACGCAGAATTTCTCCGGGACTGTCGTTTCGAAGTCAGCTATAGCGGCACCGGCGACTTGCAGGATGCGGCGGATGTCAGTACACAGGAATGAACGCATGCGGCGCAGGCCCTCGCCACGGCCCTCTCCCAGAGGGAGAGGGAGTATTGTAGGACCGCGCAAAAACGAACGATGTGGGGTGCGTCTCGACGCACCTTGCGGAGTCGGATGATTGACTCGGTGTCCTACCGGGAACAACAGCATTTCCACGAAAGATTAGATTCGATGTACAAAGTCGTTTTGTTGCGGCACGGCGAAAGCCAATGGAATAAGGAAAACCGATTTACCGGATGGACGGACGTCGATCTCACCGAGACCGGCATCGCCCAAGCACGTTCGGCCGGAAAGATCCTCAAGGAACAGGGATTCACGTTTGACCAGGCCTATACGTCGGTCCTCAAGCGAGCCATCCGCACGTTGTGGCTGGCGCTGGATGAAATGGACTTGATGTGGATCCCGGTCGAGCGCGATTGGCGGCTCAACTAGCGGCATTACGGCGCTCTGCAGGGACTTCACAATGCCGAAACGGCCGAAAAATTTGGCGACGAGCAAGTGCTCATCTGGCGGCGCAGCTACGACACACCGCCGCCGCCGCTTTCACCCGATGACGAGCGGTGTCCCGGCAACGATCCGCGTTACGCGAAGTTATCCCCCGAGCAATTGCCGCTGACTGAATGCCTGAAGGATACGGTCGAGCGATTCATGCCGTATTGGCACGAGACGATCGCGCCGGCGATCACGTCGGGCAAAAAGGTGATCATCGCCGCCCACGGCAATAGTTTGCGAGCGCTGGTGAAGTATTTGGACAACGTCAGCGACGAAGAGATCGTCAGTTTGAATATTCCCACCGGTGTGCCGCTGGTTTATGAATTGGACGAGAACCTCAAACCGATTCGGCACGGATACCTGGGGGACCAGGAGGCGATCCAGGCGGCGATGGACGCCGTCGCAAAACAGGGGCAGGCCAAAAAGTAAGCAGTGAAATGACGATCGGCCGCCGAATTGATTTCGGCGGCCGATGGACTTTCACGTTCGCTGTGGCTTAAAACTCTTGAATCCGCTCCTGGCCGTTGCGGGTGGCCAGCGAATTGAGAATCTCCTTGTCCATCGCCTTGGATAGCGCGCGAGCCGAACCATCGACGAAGAAGAAGTGCACGGCGTCGCCGTGGAAGCTGCCGAACCCGAAATAGGTGAATTTCGCTTCATCATCGGGGATCGGGTATTGATCGAGGTCGTCGACTTCATCCTCACCGTCTCCGTCATCATCCACGTCTGGGATATCGACCATCTCCCATCCGGCGTCAAACGGGGCGCTGAACCAGTCCCACATCTTTTGATCCACACCATTCCGCAAGGGGTCGTTCTCGTTATAGGTGTCGTCCAGGCGGGGAACGCGCGCACAGCAGGAAAGAGCATCGCCCCAAAAACCGAAGCGGCTTTCACCGAAGAGAATGGTCGACGTTGTTCCGTCGCTACAATCTCGGTCACTGTTGGTGCTGTTCATATACATCATGCCGTTGGTGGCCGTGTTCCCCATACAACTGCGGTAGGTCGTATAGCCCAAGTTGCCGGCCCGCGAATCGGGAAGCGCGGCGCTGGGGCAGACGTAGGTGGGAATCACCATTTGGATGCCCTGCAGATTATGAGGAGCCGACTTGGGATTGTTGAATTGAATATCGACGGTGGTCTGGTCCATTTCGGACAGCAGAAACGCATGCCAACCCCACATGTAGGAGACGCTCCATTTGTTGGTGCCTGCCGGAAGATTCAGATCCACTTCACCGGTGGGATGCGCTCCGGTGAAGTTCGCCACCACACCGTAGCTGGCCGGCGTGGCCTCGTTGAGATAGATCTCAAAGAAGTCGCCGGCAATCCAACCCGGCGGAAACGTGTTGTACGTCGACAGGTAATTATGAGCAGCGATACCAATCTGGTGCAAATGATTCAGACACTGAGCGCGTCGGGCCGATTCGCGGACCTTTTGCACCGCCGGCATCAGCAAGGCGATCAGCAAGGCGATGATGGCGATCACCACCAAAAGTTCAACCAGCGTAAAGCCCTCCCGGCGGGAACTCTCCGACGTGCGAACGCGACTTCGATTCATCATCATTCTGGATCTCCAAAGATTGAGGAGCGCTTCTTCAGACAGCGGAAGGCGCGACGACTCGCCGCATCCGAAAACATCACAACGGGTTTCAAAACCCTCTGACGCGTCACGCCGGCACTCGTATGACCGTTTCCCGA
>CALFYU010000543.1 GCA_937952455.1 uncultured Planctomycetaceae bacterium | reverse complement strand
GCCGGAGGCGGTTTTGAATTACGACCGGTCCTACGGCGGCGATTTCGACACGTTCAAGCGTACGCAGATGTATCGCGCCGTTCAGCGCCCCACGTTGGAAACGGCACTGCGTGAACCGGTTCGCAATAAGGAACTCCAGCGCTACGGATACAAGTCGGTTGGCGATCTGCCGCTGCTGAAACAGCAAACGTTTCCGGAAGATTGGCTGGGAATGGCAATATCGGCGTCGGGGCTCGGGGAGGAGTTCTTTAAGATCGAAATGACGTACAGCGACAGTCCAATGGAATTGGCTGAAATCGTCAATGCCGTCACCCAAGTCTATATCCGCGACATCGCCAACGAGTCAAAACGTAGTGATCAGAAGCGGATTTCCCAATTGGAGGGATTGGCAGTCGAATACGAGAAGAAGACCATGCAGAAGCGCGATCTGATCGCCAAGCTGGCACAGCGACTGGGGATCACAAACGAGGAGGAATTCAACCGTGACGTCGCCGTCCAGAAGCAGATCACGCGAGACATTTACGAGAACTGGTCACAACTCTTCATCCGGCGGAACCAACTGAAAGTCAGGCAGAAGATTGAGGAAAAGATCGGCGAAAGGACGAACGACGAGGATCAGGAGGACGTCTCGAAGGACTTCATCGACAAGTTAGTCGACCACGAACCCGACATGGCCAACCTGTTGATCAAGTCGGATGTGATCGAAGACAAAATCCGCCAATATGAAGAGACATTAAAGAATCCGGAAACCAATCCGACCTTGGTTTCGGCGCGGCGAGAACTTGAAGCCAACAAAGAGGCCATTGCGGAGCTCCGCAAAGAATTGCGGCCGGTGATCGAGCAGCGGATTCGCGAGAGCGGCAACCCCGTGGGTAACGGGGATCAGTCCATCTCGGAACAGATAGCACAAATGGACGTGGCGATTCAGGAACTTGCGGACGAGTTGGATAATCAGAAGCAAACGAACAGGAAAGTAACCGGTGATTCGTACGAGTTGGAACAGCTTCAGAAGGAAGCGAACAAGCTGGAAGCGCGTACGGATGAAATCAAGAAGCGCATCGATGATTTGAAGATCGAATTGGAGGCGCCCGACCGTATCAAACTGGCGGAATTGGCCGAGGTGCCCCGCATCAAGGATTGGGAGTCGCTGTATAAGAAAACGGCGATGGCCGGTCTGGGCGTATTTGGCTTGTTTGTGGCGGCCATCGTCTGGTTTGAATTCCAGGCAAAGCGGATCGATACGCTCAGCGACGTAACCACCGGCTTGAACCTGCGGATCATGGGGGCGTTGCCGAAGATGCCGCACTGGGCCAGCAAGAAGTCCTCCAAAGCCAAGCGAACCGCAAAAAGCGCGTTTTGGCACAGCGTATTGACCGAATCGATTGACGCGGCGCGGACGGTGTTAATCCGTGACGCGAACGTGGAATCGACCCGCTTAGTGATGGTGGGCAGCGCGATTTCGGGTGAAGGCAAAACGACGCTGTCCTGCCATTTAGCCGCGAGCCTGGCTCGTGTGGGCCGCAACACGCTCTTGGTGGATTGTGACTTCCGCAAATCAAATGTTCACAAAGTGTTCGGCGTGGACGAACAGCCGGGATTGAGCGAGGTTTTGTTGGGAACGGCGACTTTGGAAGAAGCGATCAAGACACCGACCGAAGACGGTCCCGCTGTGTTGCCTGCCGGACAATTCAACTCCCAGCTGTTGGCGGCACTGGCGCAGGACGGCTTGGGACGGATTTTCGAAGAGCTGAAGAAGAAATATGAGTTCATCGTGGTCGACTCTTCGCCGATCTTGCCGGTCACCGATTCGTTGATGGTGGCCCAGCACGTCGACGCGGTGATCCTGTCGATCCGCCGCGACGTAAGCCGACGTCCCAAGGTATCGGCGACCCGGGATAAGTTGGCCATGTTGGGCGTGCCGGTGATGGGCGCGGTCGTCATCGGTCTGGATGGTGAGTCCAGCGGCTACCGAGGCGGTTACGGCTACGGGTCGCGATACGGTTACGGCTATGGCTATCAATACAACCGCTCGCCGGAGCCGGCGACCACGAAGTCATAGAAACGGCCCCCGACGGTGGAACCTGGGAAGCCGACGGCCGGAGTGTCTCTACAGTTGAATCTAGTTTTTCGTCGTTGAAAGTATCGACATGGCGCGCATCATTTCTTGTGTGGTAGCTTTGGTGATTATCATTGGGACGGGGATCCTGCATGGCAATGGAACCGGCCGCTGGGGCGCCGCCGAAGCGTTGGTTCGGGCCTCGGAGCGGCTCGATCGCATTCCCCAGAACATCGGCGACTGGGTCGGCCATGACCGCGAAGTCGATCCTGAAGAAGTTGCCAAGGCGCAAGCGGAGAGAATTTTTGCCCGCGACTTCGTGAACCAAAAGACACGGATGGCGATTTCGGTATTGATCGTCTGCGGCCGCCCGGGCACGGTGAGTGTCCATACACCCGATATTTGTTTTCAGGGCCAAGGCCGCATCATGATGAACGCCGCGCCGCAAACCGTTTCGGTCGACCTGAGCGGCGGTGTCGGCACTCCACTCATGGCAGAATTCCAGACCGCCGACTTTCACCGACCCGACTCGGCCAACCGCCAGCAACAGCGGGTCTATTGGACGTGGTCCGCTGACGGAGACTGGACTGCGCCCAGCGATCCGCGGGTCGCCTTCTTTTGGAACAACACGTTGTACAAGCTGTACATCGTGCGTGGCGTCTCACCACTCGAGGAACTGGATCCGGAGGAATTGGACCCATCGCTGAAGTTCGCAGAACAGTTGATTCCCGTGCTGGATAAAGCCCTGTTCGCCCCGGATTCACAGGACGAAACAAAGCCCACCGCCGACGAAACTTAGCCGCCGCTCCGATCGCCGGTCATCGCGATTGGAAGATTCACTCCCCAGAACCACATCGTCGGCGGGTACGGAAGGCCCGGCCATCGATTCCACCGTTCCTTGGCGACACGTCCCATGCTCAACGCATTCACCGTCGATGTGGAAGACTATTTTCAAGTCGGCGCGTTCGCGGATCGGATTCCGACGTCGAGCTGGGACGATTTCGACGGCCGTGTCGACCGCAACACCCGATCGATCCTGGACCTGCTCGACAAGCACCAGGTCCGCGGCACGTTTTTCATTCTGGGCTGGACGGCACAACGTTATCCTGATTTGGTCCGCGACATTCAACGCGGCGGACACGAGATCGGCAGCCATAGCTACTGGCATCAATTGATTTACGAGATGACACCCGAGGAATTCGCCGACGATTTGCGGCAAAGCTGCCGCGTAATCGAGGAGATCACCGGCGAGCCGGTCCGGCTGTTCCGCGCTCCGAGTTTTTCGATTACCAGCCGCTCGCTGTGGGCGCTGGACCTATTGGCCGAATCCGGAATCGAGTACGACTCAAGCATTTTTCCCGTCCACCACGATCGATATGGAATTCCCGATGCTGAGCCGTTTCCGTATCGCCTCGACACGCACCACGGCGGGCTGTGGGAGTTCCCCCCGTCGGTCTATCGCGTCGCGAACCGCGTGAACCTGCCGGTGGCCGGCGGCGGCTATTTTCGACTTTATCCCGCGGCAGTGACACTCGGCTGCATCAAGCGGATCAATCGCAGCGGGCACCCGTTCATGTTCTACATTCACCCCTGGGAAGTCGATCCCGATCAACCCCGCCTGCCGTGCGGCCTGCGTTCGCGGTTTCGGCATTACCAAAATCTCGGTTCGACGTACCGCAAGCTGGATCGGTTGCTGAGCGAAATCGAATTTGGAACGATGACGGACGCATTGAGCGCATCGACCGGCCAGTGCGATTCCGTCGCGACATCCTCTGCGAATTCCACGGACCGGCCTCGTTGTTCGTAATCACCCATTTGACAACTCCTGATTGACCCATTCCGTAACGTTTCGATTAGAGTCCCCGAACGGCCTCCCCGTGGCGATGAGTTCTCAGAGATTATTGCTGATTACGCACGACTTTCCGCCCGATTTTTCGGCGGGCGTTCCGCGGCTTGAGCGGTTCGCGCGGAATCTGCCGGAATGCGGCTGGCAACCGTTTGTGCTCGCCCTGCAGCGCGACCCGTCCGAGTCCGACGCGGTAGTGCCAGCAGCCGATGACTTTTTCCGCTCGATCGTCGTGGAACGTTGTCGGGCCTGGACATGGGGACGTTCCCGCGCTTCGTCGACGTCGCCGACGGAAGCGGCAGCTCCCGCAAGTGATCAATCCAATAAACAAAATCTTGAGCAAGATGAGTCTCCAGTGGGCTCGTCAGGGCAATTGCCGTTGCGGCGGTGGCTGGGGAATCTTAAGTCTCTGCTGTTGGGTACTCCCGATAAAGGGATCTATTGGGTCCCGCCGGCGGTGGCTGCCGGAAAACGGATGATTCGCGAGCATAAGTTGCAGGCGATTTTGACGTCCGGTCCGCCGCACAGCATCCATTTGGCCGGACGCCGGCTTAAACAAGCCACTGGATTGCCCTGGATCGCGGATTTTCGAGATCCCTGGGCTCGACGGCCGTGGGGACATAAGAAATTTAATCCCTGGGGGCAACGCTTGTTCCCGCGGCTGGAGCGGATTTGCGTCGCCGCGGCTGACCGTGTGATCCTCAACACCGGTGCCATGGCGGATGACTTTCGGGAGTTCTATCCGCAGTGGGAATCCAAGTTTTTGACGATTCCAAACGGCTGCGATGCGCATTTGGTTTCGCGGATTGAGCGACTAATCAGCGAAGTGCCGGAACGGAACGACGATCGGCCGCTCGTGCTCATGCATGCCGGGGCGTTGTATCGACAACGTGACCCACGTCCGCTGATTGAGGCGATCGGCTTATTAAATCGGCGAGGTATCGCGATTCGCTTCGAACAGATCGGCCCGTGCAGCGGCGACTTCCGGATCCCCGACTTTGTGCGGCGTCAGAATTGCAGCGAGTTCGTTTCATTCACGCCCCCTGTTCCACGAGACGAGGCCTTGCGGCGGATGGCGACGGCAGACTTTTTGTTGCTGATCCAGCCCGGCACGGACATACAAATCCCGGGCAAGCTGTTCGAGATGATACCGTTTCGCAAGCCGATTTTAGCCATCGCCGATGCCGGGGCGACGGCCGACCTGGTGAATCAATATCAATTGGGGGCGGTGGCGGAAGACCATGCTCCCGCGGCCATCGCGGCCGTTATTGAGAAACAGATTCAAAGTCGACAACAATCGGGCGCCCAATTATGTTGGGATAAGGCGATCCATGACTTCGACGGCCGGACGTTGACCGCCGAGCTAGCTGCGGCTTTAGGTGCGATCGTCTCGGGTGATGATCGTCACGATGCAAACAGTGAGACACATTCCGCGGCCTTGGCCGCAGACAGTCACGAATTATATTCATTTGCAGGACACGCGATAACCCCATACCCAACTAATGACGCAGGAGCAACGCTACAGACCTAGCGAGCCGCGTGGAGGGACTC
>CALFYU010000542.1 GCA_937952455.1 uncultured Planctomycetaceae bacterium | reverse complement strand
TGTCGTCGTCTCGTCGCCAACCACATGATAGATGATGTCCAGCAATTACGCTCAATTGGGACTGATCGGACCGCGCCCGTGACAATTTCCAACAAGGCATGGAATCCCACGAAAATTCGACGGTGGGTCCGAGCGTTTCCAACAAGCACCGGTGTTGCTCTTGTGGAAACCGATACTGGCCGAGGGTTTCTCAAGGCATTAGGCAATTCAGAAGGACCGCATGCCCTTGCCGCCGAATTGGTTGCTATACAGCTTGCCGAATGGATCGGGCTTCCAACGTTCGAATATTCGCTGATCGAGATTACGAATGCGGACGAAATTTGGCTTGGCGACGGTAAACAGGCAGAAGCAGGGCCCGCATTCATTACCCGTGAAACAAACGGTGCCCCTTGGAGCGGTAACGCAACAGAACTGAACAAATTGTTAAACCCGACTGACATTAGTCGCCTTGTGGTATTTGACACATGGACGTTGAATTGTGACAGGTATTCGGTACCGCAGCGTGGAAAACTCGGAAAACCCCGCGTCAACCGAGAAAACGTTTTTCTTGCTCGTTCTGAACAAAAAGGGAAATTACAACTCGTGGCGATGGATCACACGCATTGCTTTACATGTGGCCATCCGATAACGAAAAAAGTGCGATTTGATGCTACAATGAAGGATCGAAGAGTATTTGGATTTTTTCCGGAGTTTCGAAAACTCCTCGACAGAACCGTCGTCATTGAAACATCTTCGAAGTTGCAATCAATCTCGAAAGGCGAAGTCGTCCAATTCGTCTCACGTATCCCGCGCGAATGGGATGTTTCGAGAAGTGCGGCCGAGGCGTTGGTCGACGTCATCGTGGGACGGGCTCGGTTTGTTGCCAAAACGATCGAAGACGAGATTTGGCGACAAATGGACCTGTTCTTGGAGGATGAATAGGAGGCAGATTGGTGAAGTACAGCAAAGGCTATTACTGCCTAATTCAATATTGCCCGGATTTATCTAGGCTCGAAGCTGCAAATGTTGGCGTCCTCTTATTTTGTCCAGATCGCGGCTTTTTTAGTGCTCGAGTGTCAAAGAACAATAGGCGCATTCAGGAATTCTTTGGCCGACATGGTTTCGACTTCGCTCAAATCAATTCCGTCCAGAAGGGATTGGTCTCTGTCGTACAGCGTGAATCGACGCACATACATGACATAGCGGACTTGAATAAATTTATTGCTCTTCGCGCAAATCAACTACAGATCACGCCTCCGCGTCCAATGAAAGTTTCTAATCCAGACGTCGATTTGGACACTATTTTTGACGAATTGGTCGGCAAAGAAAAAAACAAAACTCTGGAGCGATCGCTTAAACGAATTGTTGATGACGAGTTTCGTGCGGCAAATGTTGAGTCAAAACTAAGACGTGATTTGTCTGTGGAAGTCCCCGTGATGAAAAACACTTTGAAGATACCGTTTGGATATCAGAACGGTCGCTTCAATCTCATCAAGCCTGTCGAATTCGGCTCGCCGAATGCCGATAGCACCGTCGTTTCGGCTTCGAAGTATGCTATCGAAGGACAATACCTATTCGATCACAGTAACACCGAGCTTGGAAGTCAACAGCTTGTTATTGTTGCCGAATTTGCTGCAAGAAACACGGATGCCCCGCAACGAGTAAGCCAGCTTTTCAAAGATCATTCGGTCAAATTGTTTGACAGACGCGACATTCCCGATTTGGTAGAGGAGATTCAGACAACAGGTAAAGACTTTCCGAAATCGGAGGAATGTTGATGTTGGAGCGTTAATTCGACGCCAATCATTCGGCCAAAAACCGCCCCGTCAGCGACCCCGCCACCCCCGCCACCGCTTCCGGCGTCCCTGTCGCCACGACCTCGCCCCCCGCATCGCCTGCTTCCGGGCCGAGGTCGATCAGATGGTCGGCTGCACGAATCACGTCCAGGTTGTGTTCCACCACGATCAACGAGTGTCCGGCCTCCAGCAGCGCATCGAAGCAGCCGAGCAGTTTGACGATATCTGCTGCGTGCAGTCCAGTGGTCGGTTCGTCCAGCAAAAACAGCGTGCGGGTTTTTGTTCCCGCGGAGAGATGGGCGGCGAGTTTGAGGCGCTGCGATTCCCCGCCGGAAAGCGTATTGGCGGGTTGGCCCAACGGTAGGTAATCCAACCCCACGTCGCGGAGGAATTTTAGCTGCTTCTGCAGCTTACGCTTGCCCCGGAAGAACGTGAACGCCTCGCCGACGGTCATGTCGAGCACTTCGGCGATCGAGCGGCCGCGGTATTTGACGCCCAGAATCTCCCGCCGAAAGCGTGTCCCGCGGCAATCGGGGCAGGTCATCCGCACGTCGGGGAGGAATTGCATGTCGATTTCAATCGACCCCGCTCCACGGCACTTCGGACAACGACCGCCGTGAGCCGAGTTGAAGCTAAAGTGCGACGCGCTGAAGTTGCGAACCTTGGCCTCAGCCGTGGCGGCGAATGATTTGCGAATCTCATCGAACGCCTTCAAGTAAGTGACCGGATTGCTGCGAGACGAACGGCCGACTGGATTTTGATCGATTTGGATCACTTCGTCGATCGCTTCGATTCCGCTGATATCGTCACAAAGCGCAGTCTCCGTCGTCGGTTGTCCCAACCTCCGGCAAAGCGCGGGGTAGAGCGTCTGTTGCACGAGCGAGCTCTTTCCGCTGCCGCTGACTCCAGTGACGACACACAGCACGCCGAGGGGGAATTCGACGTCGATGCCTTTGAGGTTGTGCAGACGCGCGCCGCGGAGCGTGACCCCGCCCTGCGCCGCACGCCGTGGTGTCGAGTTTGAAACGAGTTGTCGTCCGGAGAGAAACGCGCCGGTCAGCGATTCTTCGACGTCGACGATCTCCTCCGGCGGGCCTTGAAAGATCAGGCGCCCCCCCGCGCGGCCGGCTGCGGGACCGATGTCGATCAGTTGTTGCCCGCGGCGGATGAACGTTTCATCGTGCTCGACGACGACGACTGAATTGCCGGCCTCCTTGAGTCGCTCGATCGCATCGATCAATCGTTCATTGTCGCGGGGATGCAGACCGGCGGTCGGCTCATCGAGCACATACAACGCATTGACCAGACTCGACCCCAGCGCGGCCGTCAAAGCCACCCGCTGCGCTTCGCCGCCGGAGAGCGTGCGCATCACGCGATTGAGCGTGAGGTAATGCAGGCCAACGTTTGCGAGATAACTCAGCCGCGCGCGGAGTTGAGTGAAGATCGTCTCGGCAACGGCCAACTCAGCCGCATCGAGTTGTGCGTCGTCGGCAATGGCATCCAATGATTCCGCGGCATGCGCAACCGTCAATCCGCAAAACTGGGCGATGTTCCGCCCGGCGATTTCCACCGCCAGCGCCGTGGGATTCAACCGCGCGCCGCCGCACGCCGGACAGGGTTCATAACTTCTCCAGCGATTGAGAAACACTGCGACCGAGGTCTTATATTTGTGCCGTTCCAGCCAGCGGAAGAAACCGACCAAACCGCCAAAGTCGCGCTCCGGAACGCCGTCGTGAATCCGCCGTTTCTGTTCCTCCGTCAGTTCGTCAAAGGGGACATCGACAGGAATGTCATAGTCATCCGCCAGTGCGAGCAGTTCTTCCAATTCATGTTCGTAGGCCGGTGTCGTCCAACAGGCAATCGTTCCCTCTCGCAGCGTCAATTTGGGGTTGGGAACCAGTTTGTCCCAAGAGATCGCGGAGACCGATCCAAACCCTTCGCATTGCGGGCAGGCGCCCAGCGGCGAGTTGAAACTGAACGTCGACGGCTGCGGCAAGTCAAAATCACGCCCGCAATTCTCGCAACGCGAACGGCTGGAAAAGGTGCGCCGTTGCCACGGTTTGCGGTCAATCGTCTCGGTCTCGGTAGTTTCACGCTCCGCAGCGACAAGAATCAGGCATCGCCCGTCGCCGCGCTGCGCGGCAATTTCAATGCTTTCCGCCAACCGCGCCGCTGTAGCACCTCCGGCTGTGAGCCGATCGACGACGATTAACAGCTCGCCGGACTCCTCCTCCAAGCCGAACCGGAGATCGCTCAGATTTACCGTCCGCCCGTCGACAATGCCACGCGTGAAGCCCGCTTCCAGCAACCGGGCGACGGCGACGTCCCGAAATTGCGATTCGGAGACGTCCACCGAAAAACAGATTTGAAACCGCGACTTCGGCGGCAGGCGATCGAGCTCGCCGACAATGTCGGCCGTCGCATGCCGCTGGACCGGCAAACGGCAGTCGGGACAGACCAGCCGGCCGATCTTGGCATAGAGCAGCCGTAAAAAATCGTAGATCTCCGTTGCCGTCGCCACCGTCGACCGGCCGCTGCGGCTGCGGCTCGACTGGCGGATCGCAATCGCCGGCGGAATGTGGTCGATCCGGTCCGCATCCGGCTTTTCGAGGCGGTCCAGAAACTGACGCGCGTAGGCGGAAAAACTTTCGATATACCGACGCTGTCCTTCGGCATACAGCGTATCGAAGGCGAGGCTGCTTTTGCCCGATCCGCTGACACCGGTGATCACCACCAATTGTTTGAGTGGAATATCGAGATCGATCCCCTGCAGGTTGTGCACCCGCACGCCGCGAAGTTCAATCGCCCAGGTGGCTGTCGGCGTTGTCAACGTTTCGTTCATTCCTTGGCCAACGGCAATTCGTAGCAGGCGGCCTCGAGATCGTTGCGGACGATGAGTTTGCCGCGGGCGAATGCGAGCGTGTTCCAGGTCTTGCTCGATAGTGCGGGAATTTCCCCCAGTTCGATCAGCTTGTCCGGGTTGGGTTCCACGAGCACGACCGGTCCTTTTTCCGTTTGCACAAGAATCAAATCTCCCACGCGCAGAATTTGCCCATGACCGTAACGCCCCCGTTTCCAAACGTGTTTGCCGGACCTTAAGTCGATGCAGGCGAAGATACCGTTGTCCAATCCGTAGACATACTGTCCGACGATTGTGGCCGTCGTGAACTTTGTCGCCATGCGATTGCTCGTCCAAACGGCGTCCGTCGTCCACTGACCGTCAGTTTGCTTGACGTTGATCAGCGTGCTCCCCACGCCGTAGCCGGTGCCGAGAAAAATCTGATCGTCCGTGCCCGGCACCAACAGCGGCTGCGAGGCGTTGATGCCTTGGTCGTTGCCGAAGCGATGGCGCCACAATACCTTGCCGGTTTGCGGATCGTGGCTTATCAATCCGCTGCTGGTGAAGTTCAAAATCTGAGGCACCCCGGCGACGGTCGTCAAGACCGGCGAACTGTAACTCGTTTTCCAGTCTCCCTCGGCAAAAACCTGTTCGCCCGTTTCACGAGCATAGGCAACCAGCGACGGCCCGTTGCGCCCGGTCAGCCCGATCATCACGTACTTGTCGGTGACCAGCGGCGAGGCGCTGGTGCCATACGTCAAATTGGATGCGTCAGCGTCCTCGACGACGTTTTTCGCCCAGATTGCTTCGCCGTTCGAACCGTCCAGGCAACTCAGCACGCCGGTCGCGCCGAATGTGTAAACGCGATTGTCGCGTACCGTCGGCGTGGCACGGGGGCCGGGTCCACCCAGCGATGAGTCGAAATGCGCAGAGTCCTCGTGCACCCAGACTTCCAGGCCGGTGGAGGCGTCGTAGCAGACGACGCATTCTTTCTGGTTCCGCTGCTCCTGCGTGAGGGCATAGTTCCCCACGATTGAGAATCCGCTCCACCCATAGCCGACCGGTTGCCGCCATAACAATTTCGGCGGCTGGGCTTCCCAGTCGCGGGACAAGGCGACGCCGGTCACGACTCCGTTTCGGTCCGGCCCCAGAAACTGCGGAAAATCACCGTCAGTCGCCACCAGCTCAATTCCCGCACCGCCGACGGAGCTTCCGCCGCGGGCGGGGTTCTCGGCAACGAACTCGCGCGGCGCAGTGGCGCGAAAGGCAAAGTCGACCTTCCCATCCCCCGTCAAACCGGCGACGCGATAGGTCATGAAAAACGGCAACAACAACAGCGCCGTCACAGCGGTCACCGCCAGCCGCGCCGGCCATTTCCAGGGAAGAAAGCCGATCCAACTCAACCAAAGCACGAACAGTGTCGCCGGCAGGAATCCCGGCACCAGGTAAAACCGCGAGATAAACGTTCCGGCCCGCAACCAGATCAATGCCACATTGACGGCCAGCCAGGAGGCCACGACGGCCCCCAACAACAGATAGCGGGTGCGGGTGCGGGTGAACTTGCTGCCGACACCGTAGGTCAGCACCGCTAAACCGGCGACGGTCGCCAGCAACAGCTTCAGATAGAACGGTTCGGGGGTCCCCTCGGACATCCAAAAGATGATCGTGCGGCCCCAGGTGTAAGGCAATATGGACAACGTGACGGCCCACGCGGCGACGTAGCGAACGATCGCCAACGACCGGCTGCCGCTGCGGCTTTCCACTTGTGCAAATTCTGTGGCCATTGATCATCCAATTTGTGCTGTGAGTTTTGAGACGTATCGCCCCGCGGACTGAAGGGGTGTCCATCATTGCAGGTTACCGCGACGTCGTCCAGAACCACTTCGAGCTGCGACGAAGCGTGATTCCACATCAAACGTGGTTTGCCCCTCACCCCCGGCCCCTCTCCCGGAGGGAGAGGGGGGAATTGATAAGTTCCAAACTCTCCGCAACGAATCAAACATTCTCAGTAAGACTTGCAGACTGCTCCCTCCCCCTCTGCAATGAATTCTATTCAGCTCATTGCTAACCAAATGATCGGGTGGCACTGATTGCCAGCGGCAATCAGTGT
>CALFYU010000541.1 GCA_937952455.1 uncultured Planctomycetaceae bacterium | reverse complement strand
AACGTTGGCTCGATGTCGGCGACCTTCTTTCGCAGCACGTCCCAAACCTGCGGCAGGCGGTCCGACCAGTAGTTGCTTTTGATGTCGACTTTGATGATCGACAGCCCGGGCCGCGAATTCGAATAGACGTTTTTGAGCTCCGTCATTTCCTGCAGCTTGGTCTCAATCCGGTCGGTGACTTCCAACTCGACCTGTGCGGCGCTTGCGCCGGGATAGGTCGTGGTAATCACCGCCGTTTTCACCGAAAACTCAGGATCTTCCAGTTGCCCTAGCTGGAAATAACAAAACACGCCGCCCGCCACGATCAGGAATATGCCAAAGTAGGTGATCGCACGTTTCTCAATGGATAGGGCGGCCAGATTCATGAATCGCTCGTTGCCGTTGTGAGGGAACAGAGGTTAGCCAGTGAATGTCGGGCAGCGACGTTGCTATACGAAGCCTGCCTCAAAGCTCAAGCAGCTTCACTTCCTGGCCTTCGCGGAGCGTGTTGACACCGGATGTGACGACGACTTCACCCACGTTGATTCCTTCGGTGACTCGCATGCCGACCGGCGTCAAATCGCCTGTCGTCACGGCACGTCGGGCGACTTTGTTGCTTTGCGTATCAACAACCCAGACATAGCTCTGAGGGCCGTCGGTCGATGTGAATATGGAGCCGACGGGGACGATCACGTCGGCCGCCGATTCCCCGTCCCCCTCCTCGGGATGATTGCGGAGCGTGGCCGCCATGCCGGGCAAGATTCGTACATCGTCCGGTTGCGCAAACTCTACGGTCACCGGATACGTTCGCGTGGTTTGCGAGGCTTCCTGACCGATCTTGGTCACCGTGCCGAAGAATTCGCGATCGGGAAAGGCGTCAAAGCGACAAGCGACCTTTTTGACCTGCGGCACCAGTCCGATCAGGCTTTCCGGTACCTGGATTTCCACCTCGATTTTGGACAAGTCAAGCAATCGGACAATCGGCTGTTTGGCTTGCACGGTCTGAAAGTTGTCCACGTACCGCGCCGCCACCTCTCCGTCAAACGGTGCGGACAATGTTGCGTCATCCAATTGGTTCGAAGCTGCGACCACCGCTGCTTCCAGTGCGCGGATCTCGGAACGCTTGGCTTCCAAGTCCTCCGGCCGCGCGCCGGCCGTACCGATATTGAGCGCTTCCTGGGCGTTGGTCACCTCCGCGGCCGTCCGCTTTTTGCGCGCCAGGGATATGTCAAAATCCGACTTCGTCACCACCCCGCTTTCGACCAGTTTGGCGTTTCGCTCGTGTTCCGCATTGGCCTGTTCGTAGGACGCTTGGGCTTCGGCCAGCGCCGCTTTCAATTGCTCGATCTCCTCCGGGCGCGCGCCGCGTTCCATGGCCAACAAGTTCGACTTGGCGCGGTCCAGATTGCCCTGTTGCGTGGCCAGCGCCGTTTCAAAATCTCGCGGATCAATCGCCGCAATCAATTCACCCTTCTTGGCCGTGGAGCCCACGTCGACGGGCAGCGACACGAGTGGGCCGGACACCTGGAAGGAAAGATCGACCTCCACTTTCGCCGACGCACGCCCCGGAAATTCTCGTCCGCCGATCGCCTGCAAATCGCCGATTTTGACCGTCCGTACGGGACGAATCGGCTCAGGTTCCGCTGTCTGTTGCTGGCATCCCGCAATGAGCACGACCGTGAGCATGACTGAAAATGCCGGCCGAATTCTCACCATCATTTGTCTACACTCCATCGATCGCCTTGACCTGCTCGTCAAATGGAAAAAATTCAAGCAGCAAACCGCCAAATCGGTCGTCCTCATTGCACAACGTACCCCCTAGACTTTTTCGACGCCACGACAAAACCGTCTCTATGCGGCTAATTCCCTCAGTTCCTATGTCGCAGATGGAGGTCTGCCGAATTATCCCTTGGAAAAATGCAGCGGGTCCGAGCCTTTGTCGTCACCCAGCATATAGAAGTCGAGTTGCCCGCCTTTCAGAATCACTTGGGCAAGCATCACGCCCTGGTCGTTCATTTCCAGTGCCAGAATGCCGTTTTCGTCGACGCTCCACACGCCGGTGACCCGACTCGCCTTCCCCTGTTCGTCGTACTTCCAGGAAAACTCGCCGTTTTCCTCAAGCACCATTTCGAAACTTCCGCCACTGCGTTTCGCCGTCCACGTTCCGTAGAGGTCGCTGGCCTTGATCGTCGATGCGGGTTTGGGAGGTTCAACCTGTTTGGCCGGATTGGGAATCTCCGCATCCGGGTCCAATCCGAGCAACAGTTGTTTTGCGAGTTGGTCATCGGGATTGATTTCCAATAGCTTCTTTAGCTGTGCCGCAGCGGCGTCGTGATGGCCGGCCGTCAGATAATGGTAAGCCAACAAGAATCTCGCGGCCGCATCCTGCGGATGTTGATTGCGATACTCTTCCAACGCTCTCAGTTGCGAAGTGTACGTATCCACGTTGGGATACAGACCGATCATCGTCGTCCAATCGAAGCCCGGTCCGACACTCAACACCGGATACAGCGTTGCAGCCGCATCCTGGTACTTGCCCATCGCAAATAGGATCAGCGCGCGAAATTCATGAATGACGGCGTCGTTTGGCAGTTCCTTAAGCGCTGCGTTGGTCGACGCAAGAGCCGCTTGATAGTCGCCGGCAAAAAACTCTTGCCGCGCCTGGTCAAACCTCGACAGCTCTTCCGGCGTCACTTCTGCCGGGGGAGCCAAGTCACTGGGGTCGCCGGCCAGCGTTTGTTCCGTCGGCGCCATCACGATCGGCTCGGAATAGTCGTAGCCGCCGTAGTCGCCTCCCGCCACGTAGTACGGATTTGAGTAGTCGGAATAGCCAAAAGCCCAACCGACGCGGTTGACCGCCCAGGTGGTGACGCCAAATGCCGTCAGCGCCGGATAGTTGTCCCACCAATAATCCCAGCGGGCACCCGGTGCCCACGGGCCGTACCAGCCGCCGTGATACCAATCTCCGTGATAGTCGTGCCATTGGTCATGCCAGTCATTCCAGCGGTCGTGGCGGTCCTGCATCCGATCTTCGCGATTGGCGATCCGATCCTCGCGATTGTCCAAACGGTCCTCACGATTTCCCTGGCGGTTTGCCTGACGGTCCTCGCGATTCCCTTGGCGGTCCTCACGATTTCCCAGACGATCCCCCGCCCGGTCGCCGCGGTCGGCGAGCCGGTCTTGCAACTGGCTTTGGCGATCAGCAACGCCCGGCCGTTCGCCACGCCCCGGTCGTTCGCCGCCGCCGGGGCGATTTCCCAACCCGGGCAGCGTCGCGGCAGCGGCACCGCCGGCAATGCCGGCGGCCATCCCACCGCGTCCGCCCCTGTCGGGGCGCGTCGACGGCAGCTGCGAAGGTCGCTGCGCGCCGCCTGGACGTCCACCCCCAAGTTGTGGGCGGTCACCCGTATTGGGAAGACTTGGACGTTGCCCAGGCTGAATCGGCGGGCGACCTCCGCCGGGCCGTTGCAGATTGCCCGAACCTGCTCCCGGACGTCCGCCGGTGCCGGGGCGACTGCTCAACGGCGGCCGACTGCCACCGGGCCGACTGCCACCGGGCCGGCTGCCCCCCGGCCGATTCCCTGCAGGGCGATTTCCGACCGACGGACGCGATCCTCCACCGGGACGTGCGGCGCCCCCTCCGCTGGGTCGGCTAAAGCTCGGGTTGGAGGGCCTTGGTGAAGGACTTGGCCGCGACGGGCGCGCACCGCCATAGCTTCCGCGCCGGGAGCCGCCCCCACCACCGCCGCGTCCGCCCCCGCCGCCGCGGAAACCGCCTCCACCGCCGCGTCCACCACCACGCCCGCCGCCACCGCGCCCCCGTGCATGGATCTCAGATGCCAGCATCGAAGTCACTGTCACCGCGACCGTCAGATAGATGAGATAACGTTTCATGGCAAATTGCCTTTATTATTCATGAGTTGTGTATGCGGAAGGTCGATCACGTTCAGTGCGACGCCCACTCAACTATTTGGACGCCGACTTGGGTTCCGGTGGGCGACGGACCATTGTCACCAGCGGGCCCGCGCCCATGATCTCTTTGCCCACCACCACGTTCTGCAACTGCCACGTCACCATTTCCGCATCGATCACGGTGTAAACAGCGGTTCCCGATACCGCTTTGCCCTCGGCGTTAACCCCCGAATTGATCAGCAACCAACGGCTTCCGTCGCGCGTCCATTCCCCCGTGAGGTGGCCCCCTTCCGAATCGAAAGTCCAGGACGGCAGTTTCTTTTCCTTGGCATCCCAACCGATTCGCTGCACGCCGTCCAAAGTGCGTCCGTCGTAGGTTTCGACCGTGAAACGCCGCAGCAGAAAGTTCCCATCCACCGACCAGTCACAATCGGTGTGCACCACCGATTCGCGGTCTTCGTTCACCCACTCCCCAACTAACCAGGACAATTGAGCCAACTGTTCTTGCCGGCTTCCTTCCTCGCGCGGCAGGTCCTTGAGCGTATTAATCCGCCACTTCCCGTCATCACCCTTTTTATGGATCGCCACATAGCTGTTTCGGTAGACGGGACCGCCATCGTAGTCCGAAGCAACGACCTCGCCCGATTCAATCACGACGTTGTCACTGATCGGCTTCACCCGCTCGATGACGATTTCCTCAATCATGGCTTGCGCGTCCGTGTCAAATACGTCTTGGAACATCGCCAAGATCGCCTCACGGCCTTCAGTCCGTTCGCCGAACTCGTCGTAGAACTCGGCATCTTCGGTGAAGAGTTCACCGATCGCGTTTGCATCCCTTTTCGCGTAAGCATCCACAAACGCCTGGGCGCTGTCCCAGAACGGCTTTTCGGCAGCGGGAATCATGAACGGTTTGTCGCCGCCGGCGTTCTGGGAAACGGGGCGTCCGGACTCCTGCGGCTTCGCCGGCTGGGCGGCGGCAACGAATATCAAATCGCCCCGCGGCCCCTCTGCATCGGGCTGTGCTACGTCGCCGTTTTCCGCGGGGGCATCGCCGGTGGCAACCAGTGCTAGTCCTAAATAGAGGCCTGCCGCTAGACAGGCCGGCAACATCAACATCGAGTAATTGGGAAGTTTCATAAGGCGTGCCCCTTTTGAAGGCCAACAGGACAAAACGCGAGACCTAACAATGCCCGGACGCCGATCACATACGGCGGACGAACGACCGCTTCAAAACGGGACGTCGTCGAAAGCATCGATGTTTGCGGCCGTCGCGACCGTCCCGATTCCGAATCCTCAGCGGCGAGGAGCAGGCAATTCCAGCCACCGGCCGGTGTCTTCATTTGCGAGAGATGTACCATTGTGGGACGTGATAAGTAACGCAGGTAGCATAGTCGAAACTTCTCAGTCGCTCAATTGAACACCGACGAGTTTTTGACGATCGACCAATAGGGATCGCTTCCACAGTGCCCGCAAATGCTCGTGACTGAGATCGACCACCAGCAGTCATCCCCAAAGTTGCCACACTTTGGAAAATGGTTCAAGACAGGGCCCGCCGATTGGGCACACGTCCTGGGCCTTGACACACAATCCAAACAACTCCGACGAGCAAGGCTCAATCTTAGCGTTCGGCGATTCAAAAGCCAGCGGCCAACGGTATAATCTGACCGGGACGATTTTGTTGCCGTCTTGATCAATATTTCACAGTCCACTGCCTTGTTGCTCAGAACGGCCGAAGCTATCGGTGCGTGATAACAGGTCTCGCAATTTCGCCCGCGCGTCGTGAATCCGAACCAAGTTTGATCGTCTCGATTAGTCAAGAATGTCCGACACTACAACCGACCGCAATCTGCTGCTTGGCTTGATCGCGATGCAAAGCGATCTGATCGACATGCGGCAATTCGTCGATGCCTGTACACTTTGGGGCTCGCGAAAGGACAAATCCCTTGCCGACATCTTAGTGGAACAAAAATGGCTGCTTCCGGAAGACCGGCAACACGTCGAATACCTCCTCAAGCGCCGCATGCAGAAGGCAGGAAACAGTTTACGCAGATCGCTCTCCGCAATTCCCGACGACGTGAAAACGGCGCTGCAGAGCATCGGCGACCACGACATCGGTCAATCGCTGCAGGCCATGCACGCCGATCAGCGAATCACGACGTCGGTCGCTATCACGCCGCCGCACCGGCCGGATGAGCGGATTACCCGGCGCGGCTTGCACTCGACGGGCGGAATCGGACACGTTTGGCTGGCCCACGACAAACTGCTCGATCGCGAAATTGCACTTAAGGAACTGAAAGTCGATCAGTCCCAATCGGCCATCAACCGTGAGCGTTTTTTTCGAGAAGCGCAAATCACCGCCCAGTTGACACATCCGGGAACGGTCCCGGTTTTCGATTATGTCGACGACG
>CALFYU010000540.1 GCA_937952455.1 uncultured Planctomycetaceae bacterium | reverse complement strand
GAACAGATCGATCATGGGGACTTTGGTCTCGATCATCTGCTTGGGGACAATCCTCATTGTGGGATTGACCGACGGTCCGCCGACGTTGATGTGCGGATCTCCATCCAATTTCGGCCCGCCGTCGATCGGCCGGCCGGCACCGTCGAAGATGCGGCCCAAGATGTTGGGCGAATAGATGACCTGGGTCGGGTGCCCCAGAAACCGAACCGTGGCGTCGGTCGAGAGTCCCTTACCTCCGGCGAATACCTGCAGCGAGACTTCGTCGCGCTGCAGCTCGATCACCTGTGCGAGCGACTGTTCACCATCCCAATTTTCGACGATCGCCAGATCGCCGAAACGGATGTGTTGCGCGCGGATCTTCAGAATGTCCCCCACGATGCCCAGCACCCGCGTATGCCGCATCAATTCTTCGAGCATTCCGCAAAGCTCCTCAGCAAATCGACGAGAATTGTGAATTTCTCTAGGTAACCGCCGGATTATAATCACAAATCGCGGCAAATATCATGGGTCGGGTGGTTGAAATTCCGACCGATTCCCTCGGCATCACTGCATGAAGACGGCGCGAATCTGCCATGACGGATATTTTGAGATTCGCCGCCAGTTGCGGAGTGGGACGATTGAATCGGTTGTTGCGGTGAACTACACTGCGCGTGTTAGTAAGGATGAACAAAATGCACCGGTTTGCCCGCAACGGGGCAAAGCACGCGGCGAGGGAGAATCATTGGCGCCGCGGCAGGATATGGTGTCTAAGTCATGCCGTCCAGCTTGGTGCGCTGGATGACGACCGTCCGGTGGTCGGATGGTTTTGGAATCGCAAAACGACGGCTCACAGGGCACCTAATCGTTTTTTTTGTCACGGCCGCTACTGCTTCCGATGAGATGGTTCGGTCATGCGGGATCTCATGGAAACGCGGCATGCGGTGGTCGATTTTTCATGTGGGGAGTTCTTGTTTCATCGAACAGGGAGTTCTCCAACCCTACATGACTGAATGCGGTTCGAGACAGGGACGGGAGTGCAAAGAAAGCGATTCCTCTCTTAAAACACCACTTCGACGGCAGCCTTGCGCACTGTGAGTTGTGCCCCGTCGATGCGTGTATCCGGTTGTTGCCACTTGCCGTCTTAATACGTTCATCAACGGCATCAATATCCATGGGAAACAATTCAGTCAATCAGTCATGAATGACGGGCCCTACGGGTTTCGCCCGCTGCTTTTAACGGAGTCAAGCACGATGAAGACCACTTTTGATCTACTTTCGCACGGCGGTAAACGGATTGTTCCTCGTACTGCTCTCTCGGCCTTAGTGGGTGCCATGGTGCTCGGCATCTGCGCCACCGTCACCCTGGTTGCCCAGGATGATGAACCGGCGGCACCGGCCGACCCCAAGGCAGTTCCCGAAGAACTCAAGGCGGCACTCGTTCCGTTGGATAACAATTGGCAGCAATGGTCCGACGAGGTGGCGGCCGAATTGGCGACGCTGTACGCCACGGACAAAACGGACACGGAAGCGCTGCGCACGCAATTCGACGTGCTCAATCGCCGCTTGGGCGTCGTGAAGAAGGCGCTGAACGATCCGGCTTATCGCTCGATCGAGGCCCCCTTGCGGAATTTGTATGGGCAACTCGGCCGGCGGTTGAGCGTGATCGATGCCGCACTCGATACCGTCGCCCTAGGCCCCGACGCCCGCAACGCGCGGCTGACCGCACTGAACAAGTCGGTGTCGTCGGCACTGAATGCCCTTGAAGCACACCTCAAAGAAATTCGCAACGGCGAGAGTTGGCTGACGTACCTTAACGTGCCGAAGGTTCGCACGGCGCTCAAAGCGGGAGAACCGGAAGCGACCGCCGCGCTGACCGATTTGGGCAAGCGGTTTGCAACCGCCGATGGCAGCGAGGATGCGGTGGTTCGCGACTTCGTCAGCGGCGGGAGGGTTCAAGCCCTCAAATCGACGGCGGCGTGCTGCGTCAAAGTCGCCAATAACCCGAACACGGCCGAAAACGCCGCCAGCACGGGTGACGATTTGATCGCGCTGTACGAGGGCATCGAAGCCTATGAAGCGCAACCCAGTTCGACTGCCGCGGAAAAAATCCGCGAGGCCTACAACCGATTGCGAAATAGCACGATCGACGGCGGTGCCCGGATCGAAGAGGCGCTGCGGTCCAACTATTTCAATTTCAATATCCGCATGATCGCCACTGAGCCGTTTGTGAACAAATTTGTGGCCGAAGCCCGCAAGGAAAACGGGCCGGTTCGCGACTTCATTTTGGGAGCGCGTGTCAGCGGCCGGCAGACGACGACGACGGACGTTTCATTCGATTTTAAGCCGGATCCCTCGAATTTGCGGTTCAATATCAAGCTCGCCGGGATTGTCAATTCGAACACGCAAGGCGTGACCGATCAGGCGACGATTTTCACGCACGGAACGCATTACTTTTGGGCCAATAAGCCGGTCATCTTCGACGGCGACCGGTTCTTTACAGAACAGGCAAGTGTCGCCGTGAACGCCAATAACCGCACCGTGGGCGCCCGCACAAACTTCAGCGGTTTCCCAATATTCGGCGGAATCGCCGACGGGATTGCGGTCAGCGAAGCCCAGAAGCGGCGGGGGCAATCCGAAGCCATCGCCCGCCAGCGCGTCAGCAGTCGAGTGGCTCCTAAGTTGAACGACGAAACCGACGCCCGGTTTGCGACGGCCAACGTTGATCTCCGCGAAAACGTTGACAAGCCGCTTAAGGAACTGGGAGTTTTTCCGGATGCCAAGTCGTTCTGGACGACCGAGAATGACGTGACCGCCCAAGCCCGCGTGATGGCCTCCGGCGAGTTGGGAGCGGGAACCCCTTATGACGTCGCCGCTCCGTCGGGCGGGGCTGTGGTACAAGTCCACGAAACGTGGATGAACAACAGCATCGATCGCATGGAACTGGCAGGCAAAACCATCAACGAGGACGAATTAAAGGCCCTGTTTGAATCGCGTCTCAAAAAGCTGTTGGGAGACGATTTCAAATTCCCGGAAGCTGAGAAAGGCGAGGAGGGATACGAGGAAGACGAAAGCGGCCCGGCAACTTTGGTGTTCGCCGAAAAAGATCCGATTCGGATTCAAGTCACCAACAACTTGTTGATCATCCGCATCATGGCCGGCATCCTCCGCGATGACGACGACGACATTCCCACGCAAGAGATTACAATCGAAATCAAGTTTTCGATCGAAGGGGATAAGATCATCGTCGAACGCGAAGGGGGCATCCGTGTCGTGCCCGTTGAAAAGCCGGCCAGCCGCTTTCAACAATTGGCCTACGCCTCGGCGATGCGGGGTGTCTTCCAGCGAGCGACGCCGCCGCGCGAGATCAAACGCGTGCGGGACGTGAAGTTTGAGGAGAAGCAGGTTCCCATAAGAATCTCCAACGTCGAAGCACTCGACGGATGGGTGACGATCGAAGTCCAATAGCACGGCTTGGGCAATTGCCCGCAGCAAAACCACGGAAAAAGTCGCGGCGCACGGCGCTCGCGGCTTTTTCCTTTCTTTGATTGTCCGCATCCCGAAAACCGGCACAACCCGCTTATCCCATTGTCCCTCCGGAACCGATAACAGTCTTAAAGCAGACCGTCGAAAGAAGGTGCCGCTGGCGGCTAGTCTGCCAGTGCGAACGCGCCACCGAGATAACACTGCTGGACAAGCCAGCAGTCGCACCCGGCGCCGCGTACGTCGTCATCTCATAACAGCGGACCGGGCCGCTCCATTCCGGCCATTGGTCAACTTGTGTTCATCCGCCGGGCATCGTATGGGCTCCAATACAGATTCCTCTTCGAGCAGGACCGAGGCAAAATCAGCAACGGCGCGCCGTTCGTTTACGGCGCGGGGACTGCCGGAAGAATTTGTGCCGCTGGACTACCTCGGCGGGGGGACGATGTCGGAGGTTTGGCAAGTCCGGCAGCG
>CALFYU010000539.1 GCA_937952455.1 uncultured Planctomycetaceae bacterium | reverse complement strand
TTCGCTGGCGGAGAAGAATCCCGAAGCCACCGTCAGCGCCGCCATGGCCAGCGTTCCGGGAAGCCATAATTCGGTGGCAGCCAATAGGTGGCGCATTGAAGTGTCGTTTATGGAGGCTTCAGCGGAATTTTTGCGGCCGGAGATGCGGAAACCCAAATGAATTCCCGCAGGCGGTCAATCCATCGTCGAACGCCCCAGCGCCACGTCAAACTCGCTGACGGCAGGGACCAGCATGGCCAACGTCGTAAATCCGTACGTGACCGCCACCGCGACCAGCACACCCAACGTGTTGTCCAGCAAAAACCCGGTGATGGCGTAAAACGTCAGAAACGGCAGCACCAGCGCCGAGATGGTCAATGCGGGGGATGGATTCTTGTGCGTCAGCGAGCCCCACAATCCGAGGCTGCCTCCCAAAATAAAGACCAGGAAACTGGGCAATTGCAACAGGAACGACGAACGGGACTCGATGATCAACATCAGGCAAATGAAGATGCCCAAAAACAAAAAGAACATCGTCCCCAAACTATTGGCGATCGCCGTCCGTGAGCTGTCATACGTGATCCCCGCATGCAACCCCAGCATGGCGGAGAATGCCGCTAGACACAGATAGCCGACGACGAGATAGATCATGTTCTCCACCGTCAACACGCCCGTGGCGGCGAAGTAGACCGCCATGATCAGCGGGGGCAGGATGATCTCCTTGGTATTGTAAAAAATCCCGCCCAATTTGCCGTAGATAAACTCCTTGGCGGTGATGTTCGTCACCAGCAGCAGTTCCAACGTCTTCAGGTCCCGCTCGGTGGTCAGCGAGGTCACCGCTTGGGCGTTGATCAGCAACAGTCCGATCAATCCGAGTGCGACAAAAGCGAACCCGCTGGGGGAAATCATACCCAACACCAGTGTGCCGTCGGAGACCGGTTGGCGGAACACGAACGCCATCGCTGCGGCAAAGATCGCAAAATAGGCGGCGTTGATGGCAAACACCTTGCGGCCGTAGGCCTTGGTCCGCATTTCCCGCCAGATGACCGGATTGGCCCACACGTCGCGGACCTTGCCCTTGCCGGTGGCGGTGTCGATGTCGGCTTCGCTCGGAGGAACATACAGCGTCCGGGACGGATTCCATAGACGCAACCGGAAAATCGCGATGCCGTTGAGCACGGCGGCCAAAACCAGCAGTGCCACGATATTGGCGGTCGGAAAGGCGCCGCCGGACGGTCCCAGCGGATCGAGCACTTGCATCATCGCGCGAAACGGGTTGAGCAGCCCAATCCAATAACCGGCCGCCCGTCCGGCAAAGATCGCGCCCGCTTCGACGGCGCCGATGAACAGCACGGTCCCCAGGACACTCACCGCCAAGGTCTGAAACGTCTTCTCCCGCCAAAGCGCCACAAGCGCACCCCAGCTTCCCGACGCCAACGCGGTCGCGGCGCAAATGGCCAGCGACGCGCCAATTTGTTTCAGCGACACGCCGCCGAAGGCATAGGTCAGCGCAAACACCGGAATCGATGCGGCCAATAGCACACCGACCAGCAGCAGACTCGAAAACAACTTGCCCAAGACCAACTCACGGTCTTTCAGTTCGGTCATCAGTAGCAGGATCAGCGTCTGCCGGTCCTTCTCCTGGGCGACGTTCCCGGCGGAGAACAACCGTGCGAAAAACAGCACCAGGACCAACTGCACCAGCGAGAAAATCTGGAACAATAAGCCGCCAAAACGGGCCACCTCGCCCACCGTTTGCGCCGGCTTCCAACCAAACGTCGCCTGGCTCGTGGTGTACATCAACACAAACATGCCGGCCACATAGCCCGCACGAATGACGTAGTGCTTCAGTTGCCGGGGAGAGGTGATAAATTCCCGGTTGAAAATGGGGCCGGCGAACAAGCGGAACTCCAATCGAGGCGAAACGCGGACAATCGGGGGCGAAAATCGAGAATAACCAGTGAACAGACGCGCACTGCCGCATAGTACGTCGCGCGGCCATGCATTGCTGGCGCCGCCTGCCAGTTTGACGTAGCAAACGGCTGAATTTATCGTCTCACCGCTAAGAAAACGACTCAACGAACGAATCACGCGTAGGACTGCCGAGTTCGTATTGCGGCGAGTTTTGAGAGGTTCAGTATAAATAAGCCGCATCCCCGCCGCCAACCAACGCCGGGAGGCGCCGCCCAGGAATTCACGCAATTCCGGCAGAATAGCGCGGTCGTGCCGTGAACGACGCTCGAACAACACACTGGAAGGGAGAGAACGATGACAAGCGACAACTGGGACGACTCCGACGAGGCGCCCGTTGAATACCTTTCCGTGACGGACGACGACAAATTGTGGGCGTTATTGGCACACTTGGCGGGGCTACTGGTGCTGGTCGCTGCACCGGCCAATTTGATCGCCCCGCTGATCTTGTTTCTCGTCTACAAGGACAAGAGCCGGTACGTCGCGTTTCACGCGCTGCAATCCTTCTACTTTCAACTGGCCATCGTAGCTGTGGCTCTTTTGTTCGGTATCCTCAGCTTTGTAACGATGGGCTTAGGATTGCTGATCGCCGTTCCGGTCTGGATCGTGTTGGCAATCGCGGGGATCGTCTATCCGGTCGTCGCCGCCGTACACGCGCAGCGGGGAGAAATCTACGAGTACGCCTTCGTCGGACGCTTGGCCCGCGAACACATGGATTTGTAGACGCGCTCAGCGGCAACGCGCCGCTTTCACCAAGTCCGCTGTGTAGCGAACTCGGTGATCTCTTCCAGCAAACGTTTCGCCGCCGAGTCGGGCACGCCCGCCAATTGCTGCCGCGCAGCCAATGCAAATTCATTGGCGCGGGCAAAGGCATATTCGATGGCATCGCTTTGAGCGACATACTTTTGCAGGCGGACGCGGCTTTGTTCCGACGGGTCCGCCAACAACCGGCGGATGACGGCCGCATCGTCAGGGGGAGACTGCTCCAAGAGCCGAATCAGCGGCAAGGTCAGCTTTTCTTTCTTCAAGTCGGAGCCGAGTGATTTGCCGGTTTCGTCTTCATTTCCCAGCACGTCCAACAGGTCGTCGGCGATTTGAAAGGCGATCCCCAAACAACGGCCGTATTCTCGTAGCGACGCGGTAATCACCTCGCCCGCGTCCGCGAAATGGGCGCCGAGTTGGCAACAGACGGCGCACAATTCGGCCGTTTTGCCTTCGATGATTTCCAGGTACTGCGTTTCGCTGAGCGCATGGTTGCCCCGTTCGTGGATCTGCGCCAGTTCCCCCTCGCAGACGATGTTCGTCGAACGGCCGATCAACCGGCAGGCCAGCGTGCTTTCCAACCCGCTGGCCAGGTGAAAGGCGTGTGTGAACAAATAATCGCCCAACAGCACACTCGTCTCGTTATTCCAGCGGGAATTGATCGTGGCCACGTGCCGCCGGATCTCCGCATCGTCCAACACGTCGTCGTGCACCAGCGTGGCCGTGTGAATCATTTCCACGACGGCCGAGAGCACCAGATGATCGTGCGTGACCGATCCGCAAGCCTTGGCAGAAAGCAGAAGCAGGATCGGCCGCAGCCGCTTTCCGCGAAAGCGGGTCATGTGTCCCAACACGTCGTTGACGAAGGGATGCCAACTTTTGAGTTCGTCGGCGAATATCTGTTCGACGCTCTGCAATTCGTCGCCGAACA
Organism: uncultured Planctomycetaceae bacterium; assembly: GCA_937952455.1. Taxonomy (GTDB): domain Bacteria; phylum Planctomycetota; class Planctomycetia; order Planctomycetales; family Planctomycetaceae; genus Symmachiella. The sequence goes on along the minus strand of CALFYU010000539.1, from coordinate 989 downwards.
GTTCGTCGATTTGCGCCAGCAAACCGGACGCCCCCGTCGATCTCGCGACCCCGTCTTTCATGTTGTTCCGCCTCGTCTTGAGTTCCTCTTCGGCCGGTGCCCGCCCTCTCCGCGGGGCGGCGGAGTCCCCACACGCTCATTCAACCGCGGAAATAATGTCCGCTTTTACCGCCCGATTTTTCCAGCAATTGAATCGGACCGATTGTTATTCCCCGGTCGACCGCCTTGCACATGTCGTAAATCGTCAATGCCGCCACGCTCACCGCTGTCATCGCTTCCATTTCGACCCCTGTCCGTCCCTGCACACGAGCGACGGCCACGATCCTAACCGTATCGTCCCCCGAGGTTTCAAATTCCACTTCCACGCTGTCCAAGCCCAGCGGATGGCAGAGCGGAATCAGCTCGGCGGTCCGTTTGGCTGCCATGATGCCCGCTAGCCGCGCCACCTCGAAGACGTCCCCTTTGGCGAGTTTGCGGTCCCGAATCAGCTTCAGGGTCTCGGGCAACATCCGCACCTCGCCGTCGGCGCGGGCCATGCGCGGGGTGACCGGCTTAGCGCCGACGTCCACCATGCGGCTGGCCCCCTCGTCGTCGAAATGCGTCAATTCAGCCATCACGATACCGGCCCGATGGGGCGCCTAGATTGTCACGGGTCCGCCACGGCTAGCGTGGGGGACCGCCGCATGTGTATCGAAAATAGCGGCGTGCGATTCCACTTGCAACCCGGCGCTGCCCGGGTAACAAAACTGCCACGGCCGCCAGAAGGCTCGTCACCTTCGTCGAAATAACCGCAGGCGCGCTGCCGGGATTAACGGGCCCTTCTTTGTCGTGCGGAGAATTTGGGGAAGCACCCTGCCATCGTTGACCTGTCCCCCACTCGATCGACCGGCATAGCGGTCGTGACGGTTATTCGCATTGCACCGTGCGAGCCTCGGATGGGCCGACCAAGCGGCGTGGAAACCCGATGAACTGAAAGTTCCCGGGCACAC
>CALFYU010000538.1 GCA_937952455.1 uncultured Planctomycetaceae bacterium | reverse complement strand
GTCCAATCGTCGAGCCCCTTGGGCTTGAATGACGAGCGGAGCGCATTGGTTCTCCAGCAGAGCGACTCGTTTTCCACACCGATCGCCTGCACATTGTCGCGGAGCAGCTCCCATGCGCGGTGGTCCTGTTCGATCAAAACAGCCAACCGTGCGCCGCGGCTGAGCGCCTCCAAGCCCAGGCTCCCCGTCCCGGCGAACACGTCCGCCACGCAGGCACCGGCGAGCTTCTCCTCCAGCCGATCAAACAATGCCACCTTGACCCGATCGGTAATTGGGCGGGTCGTTTGACCGGGATTGGCGAGCAGTTTGCGGCGGCGGTACTTTCCGGAAATGATGCGCATCAATTGGGGGGAAATCAATCACTCGCGGACGGCCGTCGGAGGCGACCATCGACCGAACGAGTTATTTCTTTTTCATTTCAAAGTGCCGGCGAATGATGTCCTGGGCCTCTTCGGCAATCGACTTCGGTTCAGGTTCCACGGGGGGCAATTCCGCCTTGGTGGCAGCGTGTTCGCGGCTCCCCTCGCTAGTGTGGATTTCAGTGGTCTCCGAGTCGGCGGCAGCGGCGTTGGTGTCCCCTTCCGCCAGCCAGGTGGCGATGCTGTCGTCGTCGGCGGTGTCGACCGGTTTGGTCGGTTGCGGAAGTTCCATCGTGAATTTCACAGGACCGATTTTCAACAGATCTCCGGGGCGCAGCATCTGTTCCCCGTCGATTTTCATCCCGTTGATGATGACCCCGTTTTGGCTGCCGTTGTCTTTGACCAGCACCCCCTCGTTCGTTGCGCGGAGCGAACAGTGAATTCGGCTGACGTCACCCGAGGTCAACCGGACATAACATTTGTCGTCTCGTCCGACGGTCACTTCCCGGGCAGGGAGAGGGATTTTTGTACCCTGATGCTTTCCATTTTGAACGATCAACGTCGCCATGACCAACCGCCTCGAATGATAGGAATAAGTATCAGACCAGCGCCTCAATTTTGCGGTAAGAATAAGAAGAGGACCAGAATAAAACTGCGAAAAATCCTCGTCGACAACTCGCTGCGCGGACCCAATGGCCGCGCGGAGTTGACGTTGATAATCGATTGACGTCGGAAAGGATAGTCCTGGCGGCGAGTCAAAATAACGGGCGACTGCGCGCAGAATGTGTTCGTTAGTCGTGCATGGGCACCATTGTCGGCTCCCCGCACTCGGGGCTCGTCAAAGTTTGGGCGCGGTGCACGGGGCGGACGCGAACCCGCTTTCCGCAGGAACAGGAAAACCGGACCCGGCGGTCTTCACGAGGGCGGTCGGAATGAACTTCCCACCAAGCGTTCTCGGCGATCTCCCGAATTTTCGCCAAGAGCAATTCCGGGGGGACCGGCTTGACAAGATATCCGTCGGCACCTACGCGGGCGGCCAGCTTCTTCGCCTCGTCCAGATCAATTTCAGAAACGACCAGGACCGGCACCGTTTTATCAGCTTGTTTGAAGCGTTCGCAGATTTCGAATCCAGTGTCGCCCCGCAGAATCAGTTCAGTGATGACAAAATCCGGCTTGCGCATGACAAAGATCGACTGTGCCTGGCCGCCGTCCTTGGCCGTCAACACCGTGAACTTCTGGCTTTCGAGCAGCGTCTTCATGGACTGCGCCGCTTCGGTGTCCTGTTCGATGAGCAGGACCCGATTGACGACCACGTCCGTGAGGGCGCGGCCGGCGAAATCTTCTGCGACCATGGAATAATCACTCTCTCGATCTCGGATCGAAAAATGCCTCACTCACTGATTATGTCAGATTACCTAGGTATAATCACTCGAAATGCTCGTGAATCGGCGCTATTCCGCAAAGGATATAATGTTAGCCATAACCGAAAACGGTCGCGCATGCAAATAAAATCCCGCAACATCCCTAAGGTCGCCGCGGAAGGCGAGCATAACCCCCCGCTCCGCTGAGTGCGGACGGCCCGTCACGCGCAGCGGACCATGTTGCCGATCCATGGTGTGGCCCCCCGGCATGATAACGGGCGGGGTTTTCATTTTGGAATGCCAAATCCTCAATCTCTGAGACGTCGTGGGTGGGCATATCGTTCGGTGAAATCTCTTCAACCTAGGAAATGGCACCATTGCAATTTGCAACGTTTGCCGCCGGTGATTCGGGGCGATTGAGGATTCATTGGCGATTTCCCACCGATATCTGGGAATTCACGGAGGGTTAAACCCCCAAACGGGTGAAAAGTGTCGGTTCCTGGCGAAATGTCACCCCCACACGAGCGCCGACGCGATTTTCAGACATAAGTTGTTTGCCTATATAATTTTGTGAAACACTGGCCTCGAAGAATCGGTTTTTGTCATGGATTTGCACCATGCGCTTCAGACGGCGTCTCTCGGTCGCCCCTTGACCTATTTTGAAAGCCCGCATAGAATCAATTGAGATGATCGGCTGGTAGCGAGACAGCGAAGTTTCGGCCAGCCGACACGCTTGCATGAAGCCAAGCCGCCATCGTGGTGTCGGCCTTGTTTTTCAAAATGGGAAACGGGCTTCGCAATACTGGGAGAGTAGCGTCCGATGTTGGTTCTTTCGCGTAAGAAGAACGAAAGCATTGTAATCGACGACAACATCGTCATCACGGTGGTGGAAGTCCGCGGGGACAAAGTGCGGTTGGGTATCCAAGCGCCTAAGGAAATTCCCGTGCATCGCAGTGAGGTTTACGAAGCAATCCACAACCAAGAGCAAAAGACCGGTCATTCCGGGGTATCTCCGGCGGAGACTTAGGGTTTTGCTCAGTGGCCAGTTGTCTTGTTGACTTACCTTTGCTCTTTGTTCTCACGAATCGTTGTTCAAAAGCACACCGTTGACGGTAACGTGAGCGGCGGGCTGGACGTGAAACTCACGCCTCCCCTTCTTCTTCTGCTGGTGTAGGCTTCTTCGCGACGTCCGGATTTTCAATCTGATCCAACGTGTGCGAGTTTTATGGAAGCCGGCTTATTTGAGTTTCCTCTAGAACGCCTTTTTGCCTCCTCGTTTAGTTTGCGCGCTTAAAGTTTGCGCTCCAAACGGTTCGCCGCACTATTATCGAGAGCGCCCCTCACGTAGCGGCGCTGAACGGGTCGGTAACGGACTGCGAACAGCACCGCGAACGGCACAATTTCAAGAATACTCGCTAGTTCACGCGAATCCGAGCCACGCACCGTCTTGACAATGAAATAAGTGGTCCTGTATGGTATGGCCCGCATGACAAACGGCCCCATCGTCTAATCCGGTTAGGACACCGGGTTTTCATCCCGGCAATAGGGGTTCAAATCCCCTTGGGGTCACTTGATTGACCGGCTTCGCAGCTCGATAGTCGGTTTCTACACGCGGCGGTCACCGGAGGAAAACTGCCCGGCGGCCGCGGCTTTTCTTTCTTTGACCACGTTCGATTCGGCGGAGCGGCCACCCCGTCGGCTCCTTTCTCACCGATTGCGAATAATCGGGTTTTCCCGCAGATCCATTTCCGGTCGAGCGGCAGCATGTCGCGTTGTGAATAGATCGGGCACCTCCAAATCGGCAACTACGCCGGAGGCAATTCGGAATGCTCGATGCACGCGATTGCCAGAGTTATGCACGTCTGCGCGACAGTTCGGCAAATCGCGCCGCCATGATTAGGAGAAATGGATATGTATAGCAGCAATTTTCAGACCCCCAATTCGGACCGCCGGCCGGAAACGGCCGAGCAGCACCGTGACGATATCGCAAAAGTCGTCGGCCCGTTGGCCTATCAACGTTTCGCGGCAGCCAGCGAGGTCGCCCGCCGTTTGGAGCAATACTTCAAAGCGGACGACATTGAAATCGCGACCGAAGTGGTCAGTGAATACCTGACGGCCAATCCGCCAGTCCTGATCATGGAAGGCAAAGCGAAATTCACCAAGCAATCTCGAAAGACGGCCGTCTGGCAGGCGGGGTTGGTCGTGGAAAACGACCGGCTGGAAATGGTTCGGCTATCGATCTCAGTCGGCAATCGCTTCATCGATTTGCCGGGGTTTTCTGAATAGCGGTCGCCAACAGCAATCGGTGCACGTGCAGAAACGCATTGAAGAAGTCTTTTTCAACACCCGCGCATCGAGTGCTACCGCGCCAAGTCGATCGTTAACCACATACTAGGATCGTGGGCGATGGGGAAGTCGGGGCCAACGCTGGGAAACTGCTGGCCGAGTTCGGCATCCTGCAATAAATAATAAAACCCAAGCTGTTGCGAAGATTCCGCGTCAAAGCCATGCAAGGCCGACGCGGGAATCCATGCTTCCAACTGATAGCCGGTGGAAGTCACCTTAGAACGCACTTGAATATCGACGGCATGTGTTTGCGGCGCATCTTCTCGTGCGCGGGCGATCGGTAATTGGATCGCCAGCGGCTGATCGGATTTTGGCCCGCCGCCCGCTGGCAGAAGGCAAAAGTGGTGGCAAAAGCGGCTGGCGCGATGGATGTTCTGCGTATTGCGTGTGTCGACCCAGATCTGCAATCCGTCCGCTTCCGTCGGTGCCGTGGCCGGACACGCGAGATTGTGCTGCTTGCCCGTCACGGCCACGCTGACTCCGAGGCCCCCGTCGTTCCAGGCCATCCGGATTTCACCGAATCTCTTCGCCGCGTCCAACTCGCTGAAATCGGCCAATGCATGCGCAGCCGACAACTTCAACAGGTCTTTGCCCCGCCGCGGCAATCGCGCGACAAGTTTGACCGGCAGAGAATAACGAAACAGGAAACGATGAGGAAGGAGTTGGTTCATGGTAAATCACGCCCGGCTGTGAAATCCTATTGGCTTCATATTAGTGAAATCACACTGAAACGCATACAATCGGGGTCGCAATTTCCAGTACGGTCCCCACGCGTCAAGCTGCAAAGACGAAAATGCCCGCGAACACTCCGTCGAACGATACGATCCGGGTTCGCGGCGCACGTGTGCACAACCTCCAGAACGTCGATGTCGATATCCCCCATGAAAAGCTGGTGGTCGTCACCGGCGTCAGCGGCAGCGGCAAGAGTTCCCTGGTGTTTGACACACTGTTTGCCGAAGGCCGTCGGCGGTATCTGGAGAGCCTTTCGACGTACAGCCGGCAGTTTTTGAACCAACTCGAGCGGCCCGATGTCGATCTGCTTGACGGACTGCCCCCCACGTTGAGCGTCGAACAAAGTGCGGGCGCGGTTCAACCCCGCAGCACCGTGGGAACGACGACGGAGATTTATGACTATCTGCGTCTGCTGTATGCCCGCGCGGGGCAGGCGCACTGTTATCAATGCGGCCAACCGGTCGATCAGCAATCTCCACAAGCGATCGTTGACGCGATCCTGAGCCTCGGCGAGCGGACCAAGGTCATGCTGCTCGCCCCGCTGGTCAAAGGCCGCAAGGGAGCGCACAAGAAGGTCTTTGCACAGATTTTCCGCGAAGGCTTCGTACGAGCCCGGGTCGACGGAGAATTGGCGGACGGCGCCGACCCGCCACAACTGCAAAAAACTCGACCGGATCATCATCAAAGAAGGCATCGCCCCCCGCCTGGGCGAATCGGTTGACTTGGCGCTGCGACACGGCGAAGCGACGTGCATTGTCTTGCACGAAGACAACGGCGAGTGGCTCGAACGGCGGTTTAGCACCCGCTTCGCGTGCATAAATTGCGGCATCAGTTTCGAAGAACTGGAGCCGCGGACCTTCAGCTTCAACTCCCCCTACGGAGCCTGCCCAAAATGCGAGGGACTGGGGACTTTGTCCGGCGCGTCAGACGACGGTTCGGAATCGAGGGCTCCATCAATTTGCGACGCCTGCGGAGGGAGCCGCTTGGGGCCAGTGGCCCGCGCAGTTACAGTCGACAGCGTTGCGATTCACGAATTCACGGCCCGGCCCATTGCGGCGGCGCACGAATTTGTGCTCAGCCTCAGACACGCGCTCGACGCCCCCGAATCTGACATTTTCGATTCCGAAGCCGCCCGATTAGCGGCAGGGGGTGTCTTGCCTGATCTGGAATCGCGTCTCCGTTTTCTGATGCGGGTGGGGCTGGAATACCTGACGCTGGATCGGCCGACCCAAACTCTCTCGGGCGGCGAATATCAACGCGCGCGACTGGCCGCCTGCCTGGGATCGGGGCTGACCGGCGTCTGTTACATTCTCGATGAACCGACGATCGGACTGCATCCCCGCGATATTGGCCGGTTGATGGAGTCGCTGGAGGAACTGCGTGAACAGGGCAATAGCGTGTTGTTGGTCGAACACGATCCGGCGGTGATGAGCCGTGCGGACTATATGATCGATGTCGGTCCCGGGGCCGGGACGCACGGTGGACGCATCATAGCGACAGGAACGCCGGCGCAACTCGCGGCCGCGGACACGCCCACCGGCAGGTATTTGAATGGCCGATTCGATAAGCCGACCGAAAGTCCGCGTCGAGCGTCACTGCCGAACCAAGGCATCATCCTCCGCAATATCGCAACCCACAATTTGAAGAACGTCACGCTGGAACTTCCGCTCAAGGTATTGACGTGCATCACGGGCGTGAGCGGCGCCGGAAAAAGTTCGTTGATCATCGATGCCCTGATTCCGGCGGTCAGGAGCGAATTGGCAGTGGGAAGTTCCCGGACTTCCGGCGACTGGGACATTTCCGGCGTCGAACAAATCGTGCGGCTGGTGCAGGTCGATCAATCGCCGATCGGCAAAACGGGCCGCAGCAATCCCGCGACCTATTCCGGCTTGTGGAGCGAAGTCCGCAAGGTGTTCGCCAAGACCCGCGAGGCGCGGATTCGTGGCTACAAACCGGGCCGTTTCAGTTTCAATAGCAAGTCCGGATGTTGCGAATCGTGCCGTGGCCAAGGTGTGACGCGGATTGCCATGAACTTTCTGCCCGATATGTATGTGACGTGCGCTGCTTGTGACGGTGCCCGGTTCAATCCGCAAACCCTGGACATCCGCTTTCGCGACCGCAACGTGGCGGACGTCTTGGCGATGAACATCGAGCAGGCGGCGGCGTTCTTTGAAAACGTTCCCAAACTCCAACGGCAGTTGGCGACGTTTGTCGACGTCGGTTTGGGTTATTTGAAATTGGGACAATCGGCGCTGACGCTTTCGGGAGGGGAAGCGCAACGGGTCAAACTGGCCAGCGAACTCTCGCCGACGAACGCCGAGGGCGGGGCATTGTACGTATTGGATGAACCGACAACGGGCTTGCATCCGGCCGACGTCGCCCAACTGTTGAAAGTCCTCAACCGGCTGGTCGATTCCGGCCACACGGTGGTCGTCGTGGAACATGACCTCGACATGGTCCGCGCAGCCGATTGGGTCATCGATCTCGGCCCTTACGGCGGGACGCAAGGAGGCGAGATCATCGCCACCGGCACACCGGAGGACAGTTCCAGGCAAACCAACAGCCACACCGGCGCCGCATTGCGCGATAAAACTGTTGCGCGGCAAAACGGCGCGTCGTTCACCGGGGGATGACACCACAAAGCAGGCAAGTCGATGATCGACCGTGCCGGTCGCAATTCTCACGGAATGCGACCGGCAAGCTGCGTTAGCCGGCAGCGATTAAATTGCCAAGAATTGGAAGGCCCGGCGACGATTAATCGTCGTCGTTTGAATCGCCATCGCTGCTGTAGTGCCGATCGCCGTCACCGTCGTCGTTATCTTGCTCGTCGTCGTCATCGTCGAGCGAGTCGTCGGCGGCCGAGCCGACAGGAGAATCGACCGGCGTTTCCCATGACATCAAGTGTGATTCGATTTCGCAGACGACGACGTGTTCGTCGCTCCCCTCGGCCACTTCGACTTCGTAGCCGGACTCTTGGAGCTTGATGACTTGTTCGGAATCCTTTTCCATGAGTCCATCATCGCGAATGGGAATCGCCCGCCACCACTGCAGATGTGGCCAATCGCGACGGATGGTTTTCAAACAGGTCTCCATGGCCCGGCCATTAGCCCCAGCGCTAAAACCGGCCCGTTCAGCCACGCGCTTAAAGTCTGCCACCTTGTCTGCCCGTTTGAGTTCCCACAGGATTTCAGCGACCAATTGTGCACGAGACGATGCCATAACTACCTTTCTCTGACGACAAGTCCCAAACGGACGGTGGCGGGAACCAGACCCCGTCAACAGCCTCGCCTGAGGGAGCCGACCCCGGCAATTACTGCCAAAGTCGCTCACAGAAACCATTGAAGCCCCGGGGCCTCCGTTGCCCCGCTGGATCAAACCTCTAAGGTACCCGAAACCGGCGTTTTCCTCAAGATCGAGACGCCAGCCGGATCGTTCCACTCGTAGAATTTCGGGGGAGTTGCAAAGGCGCAATGATCGACGGCGAACCGGTTTGCAATGACCGTGTCCACGTATTAAGCGAAGGTCACAGCAGATGACC
>CALFYU010000537.1 GCA_937952455.1 uncultured Planctomycetaceae bacterium | reverse complement strand
CGTCTTCTCCCACTTTGGGGAAGAATCTCGGGGCGAACATCCGATCGGGAAAGTATCGCGTGGGAAACATGGCTAACTCGGCAGCGACAAGGTGACGCCGGATCGGTTGCCGTCGGCATCGACCGTGGCTGTGATTCTGTTTGTGGCCGGCACTCCCGCGGCGGCGATCGTGACCGTCGTCGTCGCAGCTCCGGACAGGACGCCGGCGGCTGCTGCCGTTTGGATGGAGATGGCCTGGCGGGCATTCATGCCGGTTTCGATGACGACAGAATCGAGACCGTCCGACGCGAGCTTATAGCCTGTTTTTAGGGCCGCTGAATCGAGAATGAGATCAAGACGACCGCCATCCTCCCAATCAGCCTGCAACTCGGTGGTGTCTTCAACGATCGACGCAAGTTGTGTGCTGTTGCTGTCCATTTCCGTCCGCACATCGGCGGCGGAGTGCGTGCTGAATCCCGTGGCGGTGATCCAGGCCGAATCGCCCTGGTCGCGAATCGCCTCGAGTGTGTCCGTTGAAGCAGACCAGGTCGCGCCCTTGATTTCCGTAAACGCGGAATCCATTTCGGTTTTCGTGGGCGGATCGTAGGCGTTGAGGGCATCGGTGCACTCGCTCTGTACTTCGGCGTCCCAGCTGGCATTCCAGGGGATCGCGGTCAGATGATCGCCGGTACCGCCGGCCTCGGTCAGCCCGGCCCCCGCTGCGCCGACCGTCGTCACGAGCGAGGACAACGCAGACGCGGTCGCTGCGGAGTCGGTTCCCCGCATGTCTGTGTTGGTCGTGCAGGTGCCGATCGTCGAGTTGGATTTGTTGTATCCGGTGCCGTCGTAATCGGCCTCGAGGTTGTCCGCGGCGGTCGTATCGCCGCTCACCGCGATCACGTCGGCCGAGGCGTAACCGCTGGCGTCGACGGCCAACTCCCGGCCCGCGGTCACCGGTCTCAACAGGACTCCTAAACGCAGCTCGAAACCAAACCGCACGGTCTGGCTGTCGATCGTGACCGCGTCGACCCAAATGATGTAGTGGGAGCCGTCGACCCAAAAACCGGAGTCGCTGTTGTCGGATGTGTCGACGCTGAAACCGTGCAGGCCGGTCGAGGAGTCGAAATCAATGCCGTCGGTGTCGAGCAACGAATAGCCGTTGTCGCTGGCGCGTTGCGTGGTTGAGCCGTTTTTGTAGACCTCAATATCGGTCACGGCCAGTCCCGTGATCGTCACGGACGCGCCGTTAGAATCGTAGGCCGGAAAATAGCAATAGACGGTGTCGCCGGCGTTGTAGCCGGCCGGCAGTGCACGCAGCATTATTGGGCCTCATCGGCATTGTCGACCTGTTGGGCGGCGATCGCGTCGTTGAGCAGCTTGGCGGCGGACGTGAGGGCGTGTTGATTTCGCGTGGCTTGCGCTTTGAGGCGTTCGCAGCGCTGCGTCTGATCGTCCAAGGCAGTGGCGAGTTTTTCAGTCGTGGCCGCAAACTCGTCTCTGTGCTTTTCTAGCGTGACGAAGGACTCTTGCTTGATGGCCTCGTGATGCTCCTTGACGGAGTGGAGCTCCGACGCGAGGTCATCGACCTGGCGTTTGAAAGTCGCGGCCGTCTTACGGCTTTCCTCAAGTTCCCGCTGCAGGGCCGCGTTGCCGCTGTTGAGCGATTCGAGCGTCGCTGCCTGTTCGGCGAGTTTTTCGTCCCGCAGTTTGGCGTCGATACGGGCCTGCACGAACCTCGTGGCCAGCTCGTCGGCCGGCAGCTCGGCCGCGGCGGCGATCAGCTCGTCGCGCCGCGATTTCAGGTCCGCGAAACTGAGGTTTTCGATCTCTTGGATTTGCATAATTATCCCGCCAGTGATGTCCTGGAAAGTTTTTGGCTGATCGTCAAGCCGCGTCCGACTGCAGCCCCGCCACCGCCCCCCGCCGCAATAGTGCCGGTGTAGGCGCTGTAATAATCCGCCCCGGGATCGTAGCCGCCGCTGTTGTTGCCGCGTTCGCGGATTCTCAACACCTTGCCAACGTCCGCCGCTTGACACTCGTAAGTCGTGGACGTCGCGCCGCTGATCGTGGCCTCATATGTTCCCTCGTCTTCATCGGCTCGGTACCACTCGTAGGCTTTGGTGATCGTTCCGTCCGAGCCGCCGCCGAATTCGGCAGCCACGCCCCACGTAGTGCCGATTGATGCGGTGAGAGTTTCCCCCTGTTGCTCGGTACCCGAAATCGTGTTGCTTCCGGAAATGACGATCGGTTCGGGACCGTTGTAAATCTCGGCAATATCAGAGTCGGTTGGGATCGTCGCGGGGTTGTCAGCAAACGCTCCGGCAATCTGCCCGTCGTGGTAAGCGCCCGAATTGAAGGCACGGCCGATGTCAAAAACAGCGTGCGACATCGTTGCATCTTGCGTGCCCGCCGATCCCGATGGTGTGAATGGGGAACCGTTGATATAGCCGTAGACATCGGATGCGTCTCGCACAACGACAACGTGCTGCCATGTTTGCCCCTGCGCGGAATTCGTGGGGGACTCAATACGTTTTTGCTGGCCTCCCATCTTGAATAGGTTGCTGCCACCTCCGTCAAAACCGGCCGAGTCATAGCGAATGCAAAATTCGGTGTCCCCGGAAATGTAATCCCCCATGATGCCGGTATTCGGGACGGATGCGGAATCCGTCCGCACCCAACAGCCCATCACACCTCTTGCGGCTCCGTCCAACGGCTGCGGCGTGCTGACTCGGCTTGAACCGTCGAAGTCGAGAGCCTTGGTCCAATAGCTGTTGGGGCCGGTTGTGGTGACGTCCTCGGTGTTGTCGGTGACATAGGTTCCGTGGTTGGCATTGCCGGATCGGTCTACGACGGTTGCGCTTGCCGCGTCGTCTTGCAGCGGCCAGTCGCATTCGATGGTTGGGGAATGCGACCCGTAACCAAAGTACTCGTTGAAAGAGTCAGCCATTTACAGCCGCGTCCATCGCGTTGACTTCTGTGCGTAGCGCCTGGAATTCAGGGACGAATTTGTCTTTGTTGGCTTTCAGGGTGAGTAATCCGGCATCTGTGGGACTGGCTGCAAGCTGAGTTTCAATGTCGCTGGCCCATCCGTCTTGCCCGCCGTAAGTGTCCAGAAGATTTTGCAGATGGTCTTTGAGCTTAGTGATCTCGGCTTTCAGATAGTCGCGCTTGGCTCTTGCGGCCACAAGCTCGACCGGAATTTGCACCGCGATTGACTCTAAATCTGATCTTTCCATTACCGAGAAACCCCCGTTTGATCTTCCACAGAAAAGTCGACATTCCAGCCGTCGACGTTCACGACTTTTGAACCTATCGCGGAACCAAACGACGCCGGTGCCGGAACGAATCCCTCATCGCCGACTTCCAGGACCATGCAATAGGTTTGATTCTTGGAAACGACTTCCGGCTGCGCGTAAACTGCGCCGCCGCCGAAGTGTCTCCAATCAATCGATCCCGGCTCGCTGTCTCGCAAGAAAACACCGTGCAGGCTGCCCCACGTTTTACCGTCGGGATGTTCATTCATTTTGCCCTCGCCGCCGGCCGCCCACATACGCATCCCGGGGGTGATCATTGTGCCGCAAATCTGCTGCCCTTGATCGACCGCCGTGTATGTCATGCCGTCGACTTTGGGGACGGCCGGGCATCGCGCCTGCCAACAGTGCGTCAAGTCGTCTCCGACTTCCACACGATCATAGACAATCACAAATTCGCGGCCGTTTTCATTCGGTCGCAAATGAACAACCGTCCGCTTGGATTTCTTGACGTCGGCCCGCTGGAATCCGTGCGTATCTGACTCAAACGTTTTGGCAACTTGAAAATCGCTCGAATCGACGGCGAAGACGTGATACGCGGGCGTGCCATGATCTTCGGTCGGACGGGTGCCCCAATACGATTTGTTGGCGACCATTTC
>CALFYU010000536.1 GCA_937952455.1 uncultured Planctomycetaceae bacterium | reverse complement strand
CGGCGAGCGGTTTGGAGTCCAACTTATTTGAAGCCAACTCTTCCAGGTCGCGGAGTTGCTGTTTGATTTTCTCGCGGAGTTCGGCCTTCTTGACCGGGTCGGTCGTCTTGGCCAGTCTTTCCAATTCGCCTTTGATGGCGTCGATCTCTTTTTGTAGACTCTCGGTGGAACCGTCCTGCAACTCGCGGCTCCACTTCGCCATCTTGGCTTTGCTCATGCCGCCGAATTGTTGATTGGCGTTCTCCGACCGGCTGAAGAGTTCCTTGAGTTTCTCGTTGTTCAGCTTCCGCCACTTTTCCCCGAGCCGTTTCTGCTGCTCGCCCAGCAACTTGGAATTTCCCTTAAAGTCCCCGCGCTTGGTTTTGCGGAAGTCGTTCTTAAGCTTTTCGATCGCCTTGGCGATCTCTTCCGACTCCTCACTCATCCCCTCTCTCTTTTTCTTCAGTTGCGCGGTCCGCAATTTCGTCGCCTTGCGCCCTTTCTCCAATTCTTGTTTGCGGTTTTCTTCCGCACGGGCCGCTTGCACGTCGCCGAAGGGATCGAACTGCGGGAGCCACAAGATCGCGGCCAATAACACGCACAACGTCAAGGCCGTGTGAGCCAGACGCCGCTGCCAATGGAAAGGGACGACGACGTCGGGTTTGATCGACGCGGCCCGCTGTTCGGCGTCGCGGGCTACCAGCGGACCGTAGTCGCCGGGAGATTGCGACAATAGCGCCGCCGTCAGGTACAGGTCCTTGGTGTCCGTTTTTTCATCCACCAGCCGCGCCAATTCCGGATCGCTGGGCCGACGCAGCGACAGACATCCCCAGAGAACCGCAGCCGCTGGAATGACCAGCAGCGTCATCGGTTCAAAATGGTTGGGAATCTTTCCCGACAGCCGGCTGACGAGCAACACGGCTGCGTACACAACGGCCAACACCAAAAACGATCGATAAAACCCGATGCCGAGCAGCGCAATTCTCCGTCGCCATCCCACCCGGTTAAGCATGCGAGTCGTTTCGGTCATGGCCGTGTTCCTTATTTCTCTGTGATATTGGGTGCCACTGGGTTTAGAAGGGCCACTGGCGGCTTGCCCGCCCGTGCCACACGTGCGTCCCGCGATTCACTGCTGGAAAAGCCAGCAGTGGCACCCGCGCGCTTTGTTGTCAAAAATCTGTATTCAATCTGTGGCTAATAACCAACATTCATATTCGTCGAGATCTCATGGACCGTAATGCTCGCCTTATTCGCCCGTCTTCTGTTCGGCCGCTTGCGCCTCATCGACATCGATCAGACCGTCGTCGTCGCGGTCGAGTTTTTGAAATGCTTGTGGCGGTCCGAGGAACTCACGCCGCGAAATATCGCCGTCGCGATTGCGGTCCATTTTTTGAAACCAGACCGGCGCCGAGGAATCTGCTTCCGGGCGGCGGGCTTCCATTTCTTGATCCATGGCCTGCATCTCGCCGCCGGGAAACAGCAGCGACTGACCGATCGAAAAGGTCAGCTTGTACTTGCTGGGGATTTCCGTCAATGCCAAACGCTGATCCCCGTCCGCGTCCCACTCGGCAAGATGCACCATCGCTTCGCGAAGTTCGCGGGGACTGAGCCGGCGATCGATGTTCACATCCAGCATGTCGAACAGGCTCTTGCCGTCCATGGCCACGGTCAGGCCGATCAGATTGCGGGCCAGAGACATCCGCTGCTCGACGTATTGCGCCACTTCTTTCACCTGGATCATCCCGTCGCCGTCGCGATCGACCGCTTTGAATTCCGCGCCGGTCAATTGCAGTCCGCCGAATTCACTCTCGTCGATGTAGCCGTTTTTGTCCGCGTCATATTGCAGAAAACGGAGCCGGAACAATTTGCTTTCGTCCCGCGCTGTCACGCCGCGGCGTTCCGAATCGATCAAGATCTCCATGCCGGAGACCAACAACGTCAGGCGGCCGTTGCGGCCGGGGCGAAATTCGACCCCCTTCGAGCTTGACATCGGCGTCACCGTTGCCCTTTGCCGGCGGGTACTCAATTCAGCCAACAACTCAATATGCGGCGTCGGATCCTGAACCAGCGGGGTCAATTCGGCTAGTGTCAAAGTACCGTCGCCGTTGCCGTCCAACTTGGCGAATGTCTGTTCGTCGATGTCCAGTTGCTCGCGGCTGAGTGTGCGGGGGCCTTTGCCTTGTTTGGCTTTCGTTTCACCATAGATTTTCAGGAGTTTCAGCGCGACGTCGCTCTGCCAACGGCTGTTATCCAGCGCGATCAACAGCGATCCCACATTGGCCGTGTCGGCACTGTCGGGAGGCAGCAAGGAAGCGAACTCCAGCTTGCTGAGCGTTTCGTCATCGTCGACGTCGTACTTGGCAAATCGCGACCGCGTGCTGTGGAACTCTTCCGCCGTGATCACCCCATCGTCTTCGGCATCCAATTGCCCGAACAGTTCCGCCTCAAATTTGCGACTGCCCGGTTCGCGCTTGATATCGAGCGGGTCGCCCACGTTTTGGCGGACGAAGTGCTGTAGTTCCTCCGGCGTCACACGCGTGTCGCTATCGCGGTCCAACTCGGCGAACGTGATGGGGGTTGACTGCCGCGCTTCGCGGAATCGATTGCGAGGTGGGATCTGCTGGGCTTCCTCCTCGTTGAGTGCACCGTCCTCATCCGTATCGAGGGCAGCGAATAGTCGCTCAGCCAACACATCCGGCTGTTCGCGAAATCCCCGCTCATCGACTTGAATATGCATGCGGATGAACAGCGGCCGGCCGGGAGCCAGAAACAGAAAATCGCGAACGTCGGACAGGTCGGCATTGTCCGGTTCGCCGCCCACGGCCGCGTGTGCCGGCGGCAGAAGCGATAACGCCAGGAAGATTACCGCCGCATGCTTCATGTCAAAATCTCCCGGATCGGGACCGCATCGGGATCGACAATCCGCAGTGGGCGGCCCACGTTGGACATGTTCTGTCTGAGTGGATCGATGCCCAGCGCCGTGCAGATGGTGGCGAGCAGATCGGGTGTGGAGACCGGCTTGTCCGTCACCTTCATGCCGTCCTCGCTGGTCTGGCCGTAGACTTGCCCTCCTTGAATGCCGCCGCCGGCTAAGACGGTCGACCAGGCCGCCGGGAAATGGTCGCGACCGGCGTTGCCGTTGATCACGGGAGTGCGGCCGAATTCTCCCATCCAGACGATCAACGTCGAGTCGAGCAGCCCGCGCTCTTTGAGATCCGACATCAGTGTCGCCCAACCGGCGTCCAGCACCTCGCTGAGCGATTGCACGGCGGGGAAATTGTTCTGGTGGGTATCCCAACCAATTGCGCCGTTGCCGTCGGGACTGCTGAGGGAAACTTCCACAAACGGAACCCCGCGTTCCACCAACCGTCGCGCCAACAGGCAGCCTTGTCCAAAGCGGTTGCGGCCGTAGCTGTCTCGCAATTCGTCCGGTTCCTCTGAGAGGTCAAACGCAGCGGCACCTCCCGCTTGCATCATCCGCACCGCCAATTCGTAAGCCGAGCGGTGGCTATTGACAGCGAGGCCGGGACGCTCTGCTCGAAAGCCGGTCTCAATTTGTTCGAGAAGTTGCAGCCGCGCACCCGCCTGAGCCGCCGTGACGTTTTCGGACAGTTTGAGGTTCTCGACCTGCAGCGAGGCATCGACGTCGTCCGTTTGCCCCGGCTGTCCCGCACCGACCACCAGCGGCGCAAATTGCGGTCCCAAGAACCCCGGGCCATAGGCGGCGGGGCTGAGAAATCGAAACGGAGCGATGCTGATAAAATTCGGCAAATCGGCGCCGTCGCGTGCCAGCTCTTTTGAAAACAGCGAACCCATCGTGGGATGACGAATCGGCCCCTGCGGCAAATAGCCGGTCCGCATGAGATACGTCGCGCGGCCGTGATCCCCTTCTTTGGTGCTCATGGAGCGAATGACGGCCATCTCGTTCATCCGCTGCGCCAATTGCGGCAGGTGCTCGCTAAAACGGATGCCCGGCACCGATGTTTTGATCTCTTTGAATTCCCCGCCGTTTTTGTGCTCCGGTTTGAGGTCGAACGTGTCCATCTGGCTGGGACCGCCGGGCATCCACAATAAGATACAGGAGCGTTTTCGTTCAGCCGCCTCCTCCGTGTCGCACGCCAGCCGGGTCATCCAGCGAGAAAAGGAGCACCCCCGCACCCCGGCGGCGGTCAAACCCAACCATTCTCGTCGCGTGGTTTTTAACATGGCCGCACTCTCCCAATCGCGATCAATGGTTCAAGATAAATTCGCTGCTATTGAGCAGTGCCCAAAACAGGTCGGCCAACGCCGTTTGCGGTTCGTCTGACGGTCCCCCGGAATCGACGTATTGTACCATACTTGCCAATTCCGCTTCCGACGGATATCGCGACAGTGCGGCCAGATAGAGCGTACGGACACGTTCGGCGGTATCTAGAAACGGTGATTCGACGACCGCCGCCAACGTCGTGCTTTGCTCAAGGTCGGTCGCGGTCTCCACAAATTCGCCGTTCATCAGAGCCAGCGCCTGCAGGATGGTGGTCTCCGCGTTGGCCGGTTCGCCCGCTTCGTTACCAAAGAGCTGGCGAAACTTGGCCCGTTCCGAGTTTTCATTCATGTTCAGCGGGTTGCGCTCCGCGTTGGACTCGTAATACCCCGTCGCTTCGGCCAGACTGTCGAAAAGTTGGCCGGTGGTCAGGCCCTGAATGGCCTTTTTGGCAAATCGCCGCGGATCGGACTGACTGCCGTCGGTCTGCCGGCTGGTGAGTTGATAGGCCCGGCTGGCGACAATTCCCCGCATCAAATATTTCAGGTCGAAATTATGCTCAGCAAATTCTGTCGCCAACTCGTCGAGTAACTCCGGATGGCTGGCGGGATTGTCGGCGTCGAAATCGTCGACTGGGTCGACCAAACCGGTGCCGAAGAAGTGAAACCAGAGACGATTGACCGTAGCGCGGGCGAAATAGGGGTTCTCGCTGCTTGTCAGCCAAGTTGCCAGCTCGTTCCGCACGGACGTGCCAGAGGGCGGCACCGCCTTTTCTCCTGAAAGATAGGTGGCTTCCACCACCTGATCGGTGTCGGGAATCTTGATCTTACCGGCGGGGGTCTCGAAGAAGGCCGCGAATTGCCAGAAATCCTGCCGTCGCCACTTGGCGAACGGGTGATCGTGGCATTGGGCGCACTCCAGCCGCACACCCAAAAACAGCCGCGAAACGTTGGCGGCGACGTTTTCCACTTTATTCTGTTTAGCCCGATAGAAAATCGCCGGATTGGGTTCGACTGGTCCCAGATTTCTTCCGGCGAAGTTGTCATTGCCGCTGCCGCTGGTTGTCAGCAGCTCGTGCACCGTCTCGTCATACGGCACATTGTCCGCGAATCGAACGCGCAACCATGCTTCAAACGCGGGGACATTGATCAGAAACTGCGGCTCGGCCTCTGCTTCGGGAATCATCAGCGAGCGAAAGACGCTGGTGAAGTTGACGATGTAACCCGGGCTTTCCAGGAGTCGGTCGACCAGCGCGCGTCGCTTGTCGGGCGCAGGGTCGTCGAGGAAAGCGCGGACCTCGGACACTCGGGGGATTTTTCCCGTCAGATGCAGATAGGCGCGTCGTAAAAATTCCGCATCATCTGCCGCAGGGGCTGGGACGACGTTTTCTTCGCTCCAACGGGCGGCAATATGCCGGTCGATCGTCCCAGCCAGTTCGTCGACTTCGTCGGCGTGGAGCAACCCAACGGTGTTTGCTGCCGCAACGACTACGAAGATCCCCATCCACAAGCGCTTCATCGTTCGCCCCCTCGGTTAGCGAACAGTTTGACTGGAACCTAATTCTACATCGCTAGGTTTTCAATTTGTTTGTTCAGAGTTCGGGTGCCACTGCTGGCTTGCCCAGCAGTGCGTACGTTGTATGACGTTTGTTCGCGTGGAAAGCTCGCCTCTCCACCGCACTGGCGGACAAGCCGCCAGTGGCACCCAACGTCACAACTGCTTGACGCGAAGAGGTTAAGGTGAACTTAAACGAATTGACCTTGCGCTGTCGTTCTAGGGTTATTTGACGTTCGGCCGAGATGCGCCATCTTCGGGCAACTAATAAGATGCCGGTTAGCGCGGTATTTGTGTAGGAATCTCGCGGCCGATGCCAAATACGCTTATCAAAACGGAATTCGCTCAAAATCGACCTTTATTATCTTGCGGTCCACGCGATGTGGCAAGCTCGGTCAACACAATTGGCCGACTCGCCGCATGCCTTGCGGATTGCCTCCCGCCACACGGCGTTTCCTTGATCTGAGAACGGTGCTGATATTTTGCAACTCACGGATTCGCTTAACAGGAATTGAGACGGCAAACTGCGGCAGATCGGTCGAATTTCGTCTTCCGCCGGAATCCACATCTCAATCGCCGCGGCCGGGGCGCTCGGGGACCCCCCTCGTGTGATTGAAACCTCGGCCGATCGGTAGAGCGAATACGCAACTCTCTTAAAGTCAGTGAGTTAGCAACACATTTCGGCGGCCGGTTCGCTGCTGGGACAACGCAATCGGGGAGCGAATTCTGAGCACGATCGCCATCACCGGTACAGTCGGAGCAAGAGCGAGAATGGATATTTCCCCGACAATCGCTACAGAATGCCAAGTTCACCGACCGATACAATCCGCAGGACGAACTTCTCGTACGCCTGTCGCCAATTCATGGGGGGGGCTGGCGTTTTTCTTGAATGCAGACCATGCGTTTAAGTAAGGATAAATCTGATGCGGATGCAACACTGGTCAAAATGGGTGATGGCGCTGTTGGTCAACGCGGCCTGCGTTGCGACATGCCCCGCTCAGGACTACCCCGTCGACGTCACGAATCCTTCGGACGTCTATGAATCAACACCGGGCAACCCCGGCGAGGGAGCGGTCGAATCGGGACTGCCGATGGACGCCGGTCAGTTCACCGGCTATTCCAACGAATACGGCGCCTACCCGGTTCAACCGTGGCCCGAAGTCTCGCCGTATGATTATTCATTTGATCAAACGTACTACGACAACGGTCTGTGGTATCGCCGCACGAACCGTCGTCAGAAGAATTACTTCTTCGGCCTCGAATTCTACAACGCCGAAATCAAACGTCC
This sequence comes from uncultured Planctomycetaceae bacterium, assembly GCA_937952455.1. GTDB lineage: Bacteria > Planctomycetota > Planctomycetia > Planctomycetales > Planctomycetaceae > Symmachiella. The sequence continues at coordinate 9,697 of CALFYU010000536.1, read as the reverse complement.
GCAAAGCGGCGTGAAGGGCGGTTTTGTGGGTTCGGAAGTCACGAACGCCGAGTCCGTCTACGACTGGACGGCGCGCGAGTTGTTGGGACAGGTCGTATCAATCCCAGAGAAGAATTTTGATTTGCCTGTCACGACAGAGGCCTTCGGGGCGGACAACTCACGACCGGGTTTACGCACCCGCTTCGGAGCTATCAACCCCGATGACAGCGGCTGGGAGGTGGTTGGTTTTTGGGCGCCAACCGATGAACAGTCGGTGTCGTTTTCTCAGGGTTCGTTAAATCGCGAACCAGACAACTTCGCGTCCAATGGCGAAGGACCGTTTGACATTTTCATTTTCGATGACGAGGGCAATATAGAGTTTGTGGCTGCCAGCCAATTCCCTGACTATGGGCGCCTTCCATTTGACGAAGGGGTCGTGATGACCTTCAACAGCCAGGCTTGGGGCGGCGACTTTAGCTACTACACCACGCCGGCTGAGTATTGCGATGGCATCAGCAAGTTTCACGGCTCGTTCGGTGTCCGTTACCTGGGTATCTGGGAAGATTTCGGATTCAGCGGTAGCGACTCTGGTTATTCGAATATCGTCGTCACGCCGGACGGAAGAATGTATCAGGTCAGTCCTTACACCACGGAGATTTCTAGCAGCTTGACGAGCCACCTAGTCGGTCCGCAACTGGGGCTGAAGTGGGTGCTCGGGGGCGAAAAGCTGAAATTGACTACGGAGGTCAAAGGCTCGATCGCGGCAAATTTTGAAACTAACAACTTGCGGTACACCTCATACGGGCTCGATCCTACGCTACAATCGCGACTCCGCGACGGGGATCCACGGAACGGTCGCGACGTGAAGAACGACGTCAGTTACGCACCGATTTTCGAGTTCACGTTCATGGCCGACCTGCCGGTGATGCAGTACCTGCCGGTCTTCAAACGGCTGCCCGGATTTAACGAATCGGTATTCCGCATCGGTTATAACTACACGCAAGCCTGGCGGATTCGCCGGGCGACGCAAGCCATCACCTACTACGCTCCCGAACCGCGTCTGAACAACGACCGCGACTCGTGGCACGTGGGTGGTCTTGTCGCCGGCTTCACCTGGACACGCTAGTTGAGTCGCTAATTCGTCCGCATCAGATTTGCGACTCGTCCTGACAGTTATGTCAACGACCAAACAGAGGGCAACGGCGCCGGCCGGAGCCCTCTGTTTTTTTGTACCGGGCGACACGTGTCAATTAGCCGCGGATCCAACGTCATGCGGCACTGGCGGGCAAGTCGCAAGTGGCACCCTACGTGCTATTCCTCGACCGGCACCGTTGAGCTGCCGCGGCCGCCCGGCGTGAACGCGCGGAGTTTGATCTTGGCGTCGTAGTCCGGTGGATTCTCCGGATCATAAAGCGAAGATTCGGACGTCGGCTCGCTGCCGTCGGTCGTATAGCGGATTTCTAGTCCCGGATAGGAAACGTTCGCTTTGAGTTTTCCTTCCTCTTCGATCGCGCCCGGCTTGGGAACGCGGAAGTGGATTCCTTCGCGCTCCAGTCGAGGAAGCGCATATTTCCCCACGAACGCCGCGAATCCGGGCCAGTTGGCGGCAATGTCCGCTTCGCTGACATCCGGATTCCAGGCACGTTCGGCGAACGCCAGCAGCCGCGGCATCGCGTACCACTGCAGCATTTCGGGCGTATTGATGGTCTCGGTCCAGATCTGAGACTGCACGCCGATAATCAGGTCCCGTTCCTTCTCCGGCAGCGGCTCGTCGGTGAGGGCTAACGGGCGGTATTCATAGACCTCCTTGGTGTCGGTGAAGCCGGACCAAAAGTGCCCCCGCTCGGTGGGACTGTTTTCATAGGCCATGTCAAAATAACTTTGGCGGGGATTGCTGAGCACGGTCGGCTGCCCGGTCTTAAGTCGCTCGTAGGTCGCGTTGCCGTCGAAGTCCCACTCGGTGATATAGGCTGTTCCATTTGCCAGGCGGTCTTTGATATACGGCGCATTTTCGTGCCAGGAACCGATTTGCACGGTTCCCGAGGCCGCCTCGTCAATGATTTCGTACATCTTTTGTGAGAAGTCGTAGCGGATTTTGCTGTGCACCGCTTCGGCTTTTTCAGGATCGGTTTTGGGATCGACGTTTTCATAACCCGCCGCGGCGGCTGCGGGTGAGAGCGTCCAGGCCTCGTGCGGAGCTTCGTCGCCGCCGATGTGCAGATGGGCCAACGGGACTCCCGCCGCCTCGTGCATTTCGTTGATGGCGGTGAAGACCTTTTCGAGATAGGGGTACACCCCCGGCATCGCCGGATTGATGATGTTGTCACGAAATCCCTGCGGGCTTTTGTGCTCGGATTTGTCCTCGGGATCGACCAGTTGATAGTCGGGATTGTCCATCAGCGCCTGAATCGCCGCCCGCGAATGGCCGGGGCTATTGATCTCGGGAATGACTTCGACGTGCCGGGCCTTGGCATATTTCAACAAGTCGATGTAGTCTTCGCGGCTCAGGTACCCGGACGGACCGGAGCTGCCGTCATTGAGGACCACCGGCAATTGCGTGACTTTGCCGTCGGCATCGTGCGTGACGTGCCCCCGTTTGGAACCGATTTGCGTCAGTTCCGGCAGCCCGGCGATCTCGATTCGCCAGGCTTCGTCTTCGTTGAGATGAAGTTGCAGTTTGTTCATCTTCAAGTGCGCCATCTGGTCGATGATCTGTTTTAGCGTTTCCGGTCCAAAGAAGTGGCGGCAGATATCGACCATCAAACCGCGGAAGGCGAACTGCGGCTGATCATCGATCGTCAGGTAGGGAAGCTGATCGCCGTAGCGATCGAGGATTTGACTCAATGTTTGAATACCGTAAAACACGCCGGCGGCGGAACCACCGGTGATCGCGATTCCTGAATCGCCGACGGTCAATTTGTACTGTTCTTGGCCCAGTCCCGGGTCGGTCGACAACTGGACAGCCGCGGCGTCATCCGCTTCGTTCGCCGGACGCAGCGGATCGAGCAGCTTGGTGAGCGTTTCGGTTTCGAATTCCAACCCGTCGTCACTTTTCACGGCTCCGAGTTTCGCGAGTTTGAGCGTTTTTGATTCATCCAGATCGACGCTGCGCGGCGCGGGCAGGGCGATTTGCGGATCGCTGTCTGCATAGTATTGCGCGTTGCGCGCGTAGCGGGCCTTGGCGTCGACGCGAGCACCGATTGGATCAGGCGAAGGAGTGAACCCCTTGATCGGGCCGTACTTAATATCGATGTCGCCGACCACGGTTTCCGTTCCGTCGTCGTCGATACTCACGAGATAGAACCCGACCGGCGGATCGTTGCTGAGCATGATCTGGCGTTGGCCGACAATGGGAATCGTCAACGATTCGCCCGCTTTGAGCGGTTGGAAGCCATCCGCCGGTTCGATCTTGTAGCGTCCTTCGATGCCGACGAAACTCACCTGGAGCGTGTCGTTGGCCTGTGCGAATTCCTCTTCGTCCAAATACATGAACGGGCCGATGCGGAAGTAGAGCGCCCATCCGCTGGCCGGCAGGGCCGTGGGACCGTCGTTGGTGAGAATCAGCCAGGCTTTGTTTTTGGACTTGGCCAGATATTCGTGGTGATGTTCATACGTTTCCGGCCCGTCGATATTGGCATCGTGAATCCATTCGAGGTGTAGCTGTCCGGCATCGGGAATGGCAGCGGGGGCTACGAACGGTTCCAGGTCGGCTTCGACATCCGTTGTCGGCGTTGCGGCGGCCAGTTCCTCTTCGGCCTGTTGCAAGGCGTCGGCCAAATCTTCTTTAACGGACGGCTGGTCCGCGGGAGTTTTTTCGGGATCCGTCTTCGCGTCAACGGTTTTCGCTTTGGCGGTCGCTTCGGCGTTTGGCTTCGCCCCGTCATCGCTTTCGATCGTGCATCCCGTCGGAATGAATGTGGCGCAAAGGAGGAGTACGAACGGCAAACTGAGGGGAACGGTCTTTGTGGCGGTCATTGTCGAATCTCATACGTCGGTTGTGTCGGCGGCGTCGGGTCGTTTGCGCGGCCGGTAAAGGTTTTGGCGGAAACGTCACCGCCAATCGTCCCCGGTTGAGCGACGGGGGTCAAGTGTGCGGTGCGCTGCGGAGCAGGATTCTACGGGCAATGTGCGTGGCGATTCCGGTTGCGGCTGACTAGAATCGTGACGCAAGAAATCGCGGACGACGTGAGCGTGGGGGAGCCCGCAGGCATGGCGAAGAAGCAGAAACAGAAAACCAAACACGCCGGTGAGGAATCCGAACGCCGTCAACGCCAAGCGGCGCGTTGGTCCAAAGAGGACCTGCTCTCCCCCGCCGATCCGGCCGAGGATTTGTTGTCCTCCGAGGAGTGGATTTCGATCGGTATCGCCTTGGATCTTTCGACCCGCGAATTGTGCGTGGCGATCTTGATTTTTGAGGGACAAACCCGCGCCAACATCGCCCGGCAACTGCACAAAAAGGACGGCCAACCGGTCAGCCCGGGAACGGTGCGGGTCTACATCGACCGCCTGTTTCAAAAGCTGCGTGTGAAGGACCGAGTGGGTTTCGTACAACGCATCATGCGGGTCCATTTGACGCTCTCGGCCGAGCACTGAACATTCGCTTATTACGATCATACCGGATGTGAGGAGGGGGAGATTCCCCGAGTCGTCCGGGACCGTTAGCGAGTGTGCTGAGATGTGTCTTTTAACCGTGTGATTTTGGCGTTGACGGCAATTTGGGCCGAGAAATCCTTGACATTCGCCGCGCGGTATTGTCATATTACACAGTCAGATGAACTGTTGTTGATGGGCGTCGCCACGGCCCCGACTGACAACCCTCCCCCGCGGGCCTAGCGAAAAAAGCCATCCTCCCTCAAAGCCCACCCACGGCCCCGCCTGCTGAATTGTGTTCAACGCGATTCCATCCCAACTGCCGCCGACGATGTGAGTAGAAATCCAACCGTGATGTTCGCTTTCGTCGCCGGATTTGCCAATATGTCATCCCCACGGCCGCCCGCCCTGAACGCGGGGCGCAGGTCAAATGACTCGTAATGAAACGGGAATATCCTTCCAAGGAGGCACTCTCATGCACTTTCGACCCTCGCGGCGTGATTTTCTGCATGTCGGTTTTTTAGGCGGATTGGGGATCACGTTGCCTCAGTTCTTGCGGATGCAGGAAGCCCGCGCCGACCTGAAAGCGTATGAGAGCACCGAAGGCACGGCCAAATCGGTGATCTTCATCTTCTTGCCTGGTGGCGCCGCTCACCAAGAGACCTTCGATCCCAAACCGTATGCTCCGGTCGAATACCGCGGGCCGATGAATTCGATCGAGACCAACGTACCCGGCACGCGGATCAACGAATTGCTGGTGCAGACGGCCCAGGTCACCGACAAGCTGGCGATCTGCCGCTCAATGACCCACGGCGAAGCGGCCCACGAGCGGGGAACACACAACATGTTCACCGGCTACCGGCCGAGCCCGGCGCTGGCGTTTCCGAGCATGGGGAGCGTAGTCACGCACGAGTTCCCCTCGAAGAACAACCTGCCGCAATATGTTTGTATCCCGAATCAGCCGAACGAGTATGCGGGCACCGGTTATCTGAGTTCCTCGTACGCGGCCTTCAGTCTCGGGTCCGATCCGGCGAGCGACGGGTTTAGTGTCAAGGATCTCAAACTGCCCGGCGGTGTGAACGACTCGCGGTTTACCCGGCGACGGACGGTGTTGTCGGCGGTCAATGACCATTTCGCCTCGAAAGAAAAGGCGGACTCGTTGGACGCGGTCGACAGCTTCTACCAGCGGGCCTATTCGCTGGTCAGTTCTGAACAGGCGCGGGAAGCTTTTAATATCAGTGCCGAACCGGACGCGATTCGCGATGAATACGGCCGCAACACGGCGGGATCGCGTATGTTGCTGGCGCGGCGATTGGCCGAGGCGGGTGCCCGGTTTATTACGCTGACCTACGGCGGTTGGGACATGCACGACAACATCAACGGCGGCATACGGGGGCAGTTGCCCGCGTTCGACCAGGCGTTCGCGGCACTGATTCGTGATCTCGATCGCCGCGGGACTCTCAAGGACACGCTGGTGTGCATTGCCAGTGAATTCGGCCGGACGCCGAAGATCAACGGGACCGCCGGCCGCGATCACTGGCCCAAGGTGTTCAGCGTCGTGCTGGCAGGCGGCGGGATCAAAGGGGGCATCACCTACGGAACGTCCGATGCCACCGCGAGCGAGCCGGACGAAAATCCGCTCAACGTCGAAGACTGGGCCACGACGATCTACAAGTGTCTGGGCATCGTGGCCGACAAGGAATTGATGGCCCCCGGCGATCGTCCGATCGAAATCGTCAACGGCGGCAAGGTTCGCAAAGAGCTGCTGGCCTAATGGCCGGCGGTGAAAATCGCCTGCGCTCGTTGTTCCGGTGAAGTCCATGTTTGTCGAAACGGCGTTTGCGTTTCACAAGAAAAACATAGAGGTTGGTCCATGTTGCGACGATTTTCCCTTTGTGTGCTACTACAACTGGTTCTAGGCACGGTATTGGGCGCGTTCCCGCTTGCCGAGGCGATGGCTGCGTCTCCGTCGCTGAGCATCATCCTTCCGCGGGGCGTGCAGCGGGGAACCGAGAGCGTCGTCACGTTCAGCGGCGCCCGTCTGGCCGACGCGGAGGAGGTTTTCTTTTACTCTCCCGGCTTCGAAGTCACTAAGATCGAAGCCGAAGGGGACAATGCCACCAAGGTGACGGTCAAAGTCGCTCCCGATTGCCGGCTGGGGGAGCACGTGGCGCAGGTCCGCACCAAAACCGGAATTTCAGAATTTCGCACGTTTTACGTCGGTGCCTTGCCGATCGTGGGAGAAGCGGAGCCCAATAGCGACTTCGCGCAACCGCAAAAGATCGACCTGAACGTCACGGTCCACGGTGTCGTCGAGAATGAAGACGTCGACTATTACGTGGTCGAAGCGAAAAAGGGGCAACGGATTGCTGCGGAGATCGAAGGGATGCGGCTGGGAGAGACGATGTTCGATCCCTATTTGGCGATCCTGGATGCAAAACGATTCGAGTTGGCGTCGGCCGATGATACACCGCTGGTTAAGCAAGACGCGGCCGTCTCGGTGATTGCTCCCGAAGACGGACAATACATCATTGAAGTCCGCGAAAGCGCTTACGGCGGCAGCGGCAGTTGTCGTTATTGTGTCCACATCGGCACATTCCCGCGTCCGACGGCCGTTTATCCGGCCGGGGGCAAGATTGGCGAAGAGACCGAAGTTCGATTCTTGGGTGACGCCGGCGGAGAAATCACGGCAAAGTTCCCACTGCCCGCCGAAGTTGTCCCGGAATACTCAGTGTTTGCGACCGCCGAGCAAAGCATCGCCCCTTCGGGCAACCCGTTCCGGTTGTTCGCGCACGGCAACGCCCTGGAACAGGAACCGAACAATGACCTCAATCAGGCGACGCCGGCCGAATTGCCGTTGGCCTTTAATGGAATTATCTCCGAAACGGGCGACGTCGATTGCTTCAAGTTCGCCGCCAAGAAGGGGCAGGTGTTCGAGGTCGAGTGTTATGCCCGCCGCTTGCGGTCGCCGCTCGATCCGGTCATGAACTTGTATTACGCCGACGGCCGCGGTATCGCGGGCAACGACGATTCACGGGGGCCGGACAGCTACATTCGTTTCACAGTGCCGGAGGACGGCGAATACATCGTGCGGATCACCGACCACCTGGGCAAGGGGGGCGTCGACTACGTCTATCGCGTTGAGTTCACCGGCGTGTCTCCTGCGCTCGACTTGGGCATTCCCCGCGTGGCACGGTATTCGCAATACCGGCAGTCGATTTTCGTTGCCCGCGGAAATCGATTCGGTACGCTGATCTCCGCCAGCCGGCTCAACTTCGGTGGGGAATTGATTTTGGAACCGAAGGATCTGCCGCCGGGGATCACGATGATCGCTCAGCCGATGCCGGCCAATCAAAACACAATGCCGGTGGTCTTCGAAGCGGCCGCCGACGCGCCCCTGGGGGGCAAACTGGTCGACTTCCGTGCCCGCCACGCGGATGAAGCACAGAACATCAACGGCGGTTATAGCAATCGCGCCGACTTTGTGATCGCCGAACCGAACCAATCGCTGTATTCGTGGTGCGACGTAAACAAACTGGCAATCGCTGTGGTGGATGAGCTGCCGTTCCAACTGGAGATCGTGGAGCCGAAAGTGCCGTTGGTCCGCAACGGCTCAATGCAACTCAAGATCGTGGCGCACCGCAAGGAGGGCTTCGACAAGCCGATCAACGTGCAATTGCCCTTCCGCCCGCCGGGCGTCGGGGCTTCGAGTTCGGTGACAATTCCGCAAGGGCAAAACGAGGTGCTCTATCCGCTCAATGCCAACGGCAACGCAGAGATCAAGAAGTGGCCCATCTATGCTCTCGGTTCGGCCGATGTGGGGGGCGAAGGGTGGGTGGCTTCGCAAATGGCGACGCTGCAAATCGCGGCGCCATTCGTGACGGTCGCGCTGGAACGGGCCGCCGTCGAACAGGGACAGAAGACGGAAATCTTCGGCAAGTTGACGGTCAATCAACCATTTGAAGGGAACGCCACCGTCCAGTTGGTGGGATTGCCGCATATGGTGGCCGCTCCCGAACTGAGCATCACCAAGGAGACCGGCGAAGTCAGCTTTGCGGTGACCTCCGACAAAGCCAGCCCGGCGGGGACGCACAAGAACGTGATCTGCCAGGTGATTATCACGGCCAACAACGAGCCGATCGTGCATAGCAACGTCGGCGTCACCGAATTGCGCATTGATGAACCGCTACCTCCCAAGCCAAACGCACCCCCAGCCGCTGCCGCCGCGCCCGCGGAGGCCAAACCGGCCGAGCCGGCGCCCGCTCCAGAAAAACGGCTGACCCGCTTGGAGAAACTGCGACTGGAGGCCAAGCAGCGGGCCGAAGGCGCCGCGGCGGCAAATTAACTGTACTGCGGGCGACTTGGTACTGAACACCACGAGAAGTCTCATCCATCCCGGTTCGGCCGGGAACGCGATTGAAATTAAGGGAATCGAATCATCATGTATTCCGCAACCCCATGGCGACGGATTCTGTTGGCGTTGGCGGCCTTGCTGCTCGTAACGGGTACATCGCGGGCGGACGAACCGCAGCCTGCTGAAATCATGGTCTATCCGCCCGATGTCAAGCTAAATACGCTGCGCGATCGGCAGTCGCTGATCGTCCAGGCCCGCTATTCCGATGGCATCACCCGCGACGTTACGTCCAAGGCGGTGATGAGTTTAGCCGATCCGTCGCTGGCGAAGGTCGACCAAGCCACGCTGCATCCGGCGGCGGACGGCAAGACCGAGTTGACGGTTGAATATGCCGGTCTGTCGGTGAAGATTCCCGTCGAGGTGGCTGCCGCCGCGACGGAGCGGCCGATCAGCTTTCAACTCGATGTGATGCCGACCTTCATGCGTTCCGGCTGCAACATGGGCAGTTGCCACGGTGCCGCACGCGGTAAGGACGGCTTTCGGCTGTCATTGTTCGGAGTTGATCCGTTGGGCGACCATCATCGTCTGACGCGCGAAATTAGCGGTCGGCGGATCAATCTGGCGCTGCCGGAGTCGAGCCTGATCCTCGAGAAAGGGGCTGGCCGCGTTCCGCACGGCGGAGGCAAACGCTTTGAGGAGGGTGGCGAAATCTACGCCACCCTCGTCCGCTGGCTGACCGCCGGCGCGCCGCTCGACGCGGGCGAAGTCCCGAAA
>CALFYU010000535.1 GCA_937952455.1 uncultured Planctomycetaceae bacterium | reverse complement strand
GGGGGACTTTTCCGGATCGCCGTTGTCCGGAAACCTCCATGACATACGCCACGAGTTTCCAAACCAACTCGGGATCGTCCCGGATCCTGGCTGATGTGCCGAAGCCGGGCATCGGCGTTCCGTTGATGCCGTTGAAGACCCGGCGGTAGATGTCCAACGGCCGCGACCCGCCGCGCAGAATCCCCGACGTCAAATCGGCTGCCCGCGCATCGTGACCCCACATATCTTTTAGCGGCGTGACAACGTTTGCCGCCGTTTGTCCCCGCCCGTCGTTGCCGTGACACTTGGCACAACCGACGTCGGCGCTGGTAAATAGCTCCTTGCCGACCGCCACGTCCTCCACCGTGAAATCAGGCCGCGGCGTGAGCGGCATGACTTCTGCGAACTCCGCGGAATCCCAACTGTCGCTGATGGAGTCGACAAGCTCCTTGACGATATCAGGATCGAACTCCGGTTCATCCGGGTCGGCTTCAAAGTTCAGCTGCGTTTCCAACTCCCCGCGTTTGGAGAGCGCGATCACGTAATCGACGACCGCTTCCAACTCCTCTTTCGGCAGCCGCGCAAACGACGGCATCGACGTGCCGGGAATTCCCCGCTGCAGCGTACGCAGCAGATCCTCCCGGCGGGGCTTGGCGCCGTAGGGGGTCGACGTGAACTTGAAAATCCCCTTGCGGTAGTCGCGCGGACTGGGATACAGGTGCCCCGCCATCGGTCCGGCGCCCTCGCCCGCTACCCCGTGACACTGCACGCAACGCCTCATATAGACGTCACGCCCCTGCTTGAGTCGGTCGGAGTCAAACCAGGGCTTTCCCAGCATCTTGGGAGATTGCGGCGTCCCGCAATGCGTGCTCAAAATGGAGCGAATCTTGACCCGCATCTCGGAATCAAACTTATTCGTCTCGTCATTAAGCACGTAAATCGGTTCGGCCATCCGCTCGCAGCCGGTCAGCCCCACCCAGGCGAAAACGATCAGCCAGCCAATCGCTGTTGAATGTTGCAACGAATCGAGTTTCAGTTTCATGAGTAATGCCCGGCAGCACCCGAGGAGACGGGAAAGTTCGTAGAGCCAATTTCAAAACCGGGTCGCGCCTGTTCGTGAATCTGTCAAACAAGGGTGGAGGTGACGCGTTAGAGGGTTTTGAAACCAGTTGTAGAAATAACGACCGTATTGCCGTGAGTGACTCACGCTCAACGCACAAAAAAAGCCCCTGGGGCGCGCGAAGGCGTCTCAGGGGCTCTCATAGCTCATTCGATAGAAGTCGTGCCGCCCGTCACGAGCGGCACATCTGGCGACACAACATAGCTTCCCGTCGTCGCCCAAGTCAAGTGAAGCACGTCAGACTTTTAGGACCAGTTTCAAAAGCCGGTTGCGCCTGTTCGTGAAACTGTCGTACAAGTCTGGGCGTGACCCGTTAGAGAGTTTTGAAACCAGTTGTAGGAAGATTTCCTGTGACTGAAACAGCTCCGTGGGAGACGTTGAGGCACGGCGTGTGAGCTCAATACAGTAATGTGCGGAGTCGGGTCGGCGCGTGACCGGGCGTCAATTTTGGCCGGATACGACCGTGCGGATCGAATGGACCTCTTCCAACGGCGTGGTGGCCGGGTTGCGGCCGGCGAGGATCTGTGCCGCCATCAGCGCGGTTTGGCGGCCCCAGTCATAAAAGTTCACGCCGATGGCGGCCGCGGCTCCTTTTGTGACCAAGTCCGGTTCGGTGCAGTAGACGGGAATGCCTTGCTGTTGCGTCACGGAATAGATCGCGGGAAAACCGGAACTCGTTACGTTGTCGGCGGAGATTACGAGAATATCAATGTCGGTCTGGCAAATCGCCGAGGCGACGTCGCGAAGTTCATTCACGGCGGCCGCATTGCGCTCGACCAACTCGATGCCGCGGTCCTTGCAAGCCTTCCGCAAACGCTTGACGGAAATCTCCGAGTTCGGTTCCGCCGGATTCCAAATCGTGCCCACTGTCTTCAATGGACCTTCACGCTTCTCGGCCAGATCGAGAAGTTTAGAAATCGGCGGGTTGTCGTAAACACCGACCAGATTGTCTCGCCGCTCTCCTGCAGGGACGACCCCCACCGCCGATGGTTCGCTTGCCACGGTGAATACAATCGGAATCGTTTGTGTTGACCGGGCGGCAGCGATCATTGCCGGGGTGGTCGACGTGATGATCAAATCGGCGCCGGTGGTTTTGATGGTGTCGAAGATTTGCGGAAGTTGTGAAAGATCGCCCTGGGCGTTGTACGTCTTCAATGAAATGTCTCGTCCTTTGACGAGCTTCGCCGCGTCCAGTCCTTCGAAGACGCCCCGCTGCGCTTCCTCCAGGGCGGCGCCGTCGGACAGCGTGACGAAGGCGACATTCGCGGGCCGGCCAAACCGTGAGCGGACGCCGTGGAACACGCTGCACGTCGCAAGAAAGTCGTCCGTGAATGGGATATTGAGCTTCTTGGCCGCATCGAGGTTGGCGGCGATACGGACTACGGCGAGTTCTTCGAAGGGGATCTGGGCAGGGTCTTTTCCCAGCAGGACGTCGGCAGCGATATCTCCAGCAGCCAGGCCGCTTTCGTAGAAACTGATCCCCACACCGGCGGTGGCGCCGCGGCTGGCCGAATCGGCGTCGCTGTTGACCACGGGAATTCCCGCATCGTTCCCCGCCTTGAGCAGGGCCTCCAGCCCCTGATTGACTGTATTGTCGCCGATCTCCCACAGCACATCGACCTGCTTGAGCGTGAGTACCTGTGCGGCTTGCAGCACTTCACTGGCACTGGTCACCGTCACCTCTTCGAGCGTCACGCCTCGTTCGGTGAGCAGTTTTCTGGCGACCTGCACGGCCTTGCGGGAATTGGCCTCGGCGTCGTTATAGACGATTCCGATCGTCTTCAAGCCGGGGACTATCGCCTGCATTGTGTCGATCATCGCTTCCAGCGGCGGAAACGAGCCGACGCCGGTCACGTTGGCTTGATGATCGGTCGCCGTCTTTCCGGCGCCGGCAGCGATCGGATCGTAGACCTCGGTGAAGACGACCGGTTTGGTTTTGATGATGTTTGTCGCCGACGTCAAACAGGGCGTGGTGAGGCTGACGATCAAGTCGGCGTCCGATTGGTCCAGCTTCTGCATGATCGCCGGAATGAGCGCGATATCCCCTTGCGCATGCGTAATGTCATAGCGAATATTCTTGCCCTCGATAAACCCCCGCTCGGCGAGCATCTTTTTCACCCCCGCGATGGTCACGTCGGTGACTTCGTTGGGGGCGAAATAAACGATGGACACGTCATAAGTCCGCCCCGGCTCCGGCTTCTGCGGCACGGCGACCGGCTTGCGTTCTGTTTCGCGAATGCCATCTTTGGTGACGACGATCGCAGCGCGCTTGTTCCAGTCGGCACCGAACCTCCAAGCTGATTTGAATTGATTAAGGCTCACTTCATTCAGTGCGAGCTGTTCCGGCACGAAGTTCTCTACCGGTATCGTCGCGGGATCCTTGCCGTGCAGCACCTCCGCTGCCAAATGCCCGCTGGCTCGGCCGACTTCGTAGTAGTCCGCTCCCAAAGAAAACAGCGCACCCTGTTTGACGTCGCTGGGCATGTTGGTGAAGACCGGAATGCCCCCGTCCCGCGCGGCGGCAATCATGGAATCGAGCGCAGCGGCTACCGTGCTGTCGCCCCCGGCCCAAATCGCCTGTACGTCGCGATTGAGCAGCGATTTCGTCGCATCCAACACCGCCGACGAGGACTCAACGGTCGCTTCCACTAGGTCGATCTTCAGCTTACGGCAGACCTCGCGAGCCATGAGCGTCGACGCTTCGGAGTTCGATTCCGCCGGGTTCCAAACGACGCCCACCTTGTTCAGCTTTGGATTCGCCTCCCGCGCCATGTCGAATAGCGCCGCGACCGGCTGCAGCGTGCCGTATCCGGTCATGTAGGGCGGATGTATTGAGGGGTCGTCACGGTCGATGCCGACCCCCGCCCCCCACGGATCGGTCGACAGTGTGAACACGTGCGTCCGCCGTGTATTCACGTTGGCATTTGCGACCGCTTGCAAGACCGGCGTGGAGAGTGTCAGAACTGCGTCGAAGTCGCCGCCGACGACCTCCTTGGCAATCAAGATGGCGGTCGAACGGTCTCCTTCGGCGTTGTAATGCTTCAATTCAATGTTGCGGCCCGCCGTAAAACCGGACTCGGCCAATCCGGCCAGCAGTCCTGCTTCGCCGTCTTCCAAGACCGGCACCGAGATGTAATTGACCACGGCGACTTTCTGCGGGTCATCCTCAGCCCGCGCCTGCCGATTGCGGCGGGGGTCGGAATACAACAGGATCGCTGCCGCCGTCAGGATCAGCGCGATCCCCGGAGCGAAGCTCTTGAAAAGGGCCCAGAGGAACGAACGGGAGTTTTGTGAACTGCTCATAGGATTTACCAAAATCGCCGACAACACTTGATTTCCGTTTAGACATATTGCGAATGGAGCATCTCCGCGGCGGTTTCGTCGAGTTGATTGGCCCGACGAATTTCATCGAACCGCGACAACAAATCTTCCGGACGCAGACGCTGCTTGGCGATGCCCGAAATGTCGTGCACGATCTGGCCGCGGTCCATCATGATCACCCGATCGCCCAGTGCGGCCGCCTGCTGCATCGAATGCGTCACCATCAACGTCGTCAGTCGATCCTTGGCAATGAACTCCTCCGTCAGGCGAATGACCTGATCGGCGCTTTTTGGGTCTAGTGCCGCCGTATGTTCGTCCAGCAACAGCAAAGCGGGTTTGACCATGCCGGCCATCAACAGCGTCAACGACTGCCGCTGCCCGCCGGAGAGCGTGCCGATGGGATTGTTCAACCGGTCCTCCAGGTTTAGGCCCATCGCCCGCACTCGTTCGCGCATTTCGCGACGTTTGCCGACATTCAGTGCCAGTCCCGGCCCACGCCGCAGTCCTCGGCGGGCGGCCAAGGCCAAATTCTCGGCAATCGTCATCGACGGAGCGGTTCCGCTGAACGGGTCTTGAAATACGCGGCCGATCAATTTCGCCCGTCGGTGTTCCGGCCAGCGCGTAATGTCCTGCCCGTCCAGTAATATGCGGCCGGAGTCCAACGGAAATGCACCGGCCACCGCGTTGAGCAACGTCGACTTGCCGGACCCGTTGGTGCCGATCACGCAGACAAACGATCCGCGGTCGATCGTCAAATTCACGCCCCGCAACGCGCGGACCTCGTTCGGCGTTCCCCGAAAAAACGTTTTGCGGATGTCGGTCAGTTCAAGCATCACGATTCCTGCGCACGAGCCGCGACCCGTGCGATGCGAACTTGGGAAGCACCAGCGCCGCGAAGACGAACACGGCCGTGATTAGCTTCAGGTCGTTTGGATTCAGTCCCCAACGCAGCGCAATCGCCACCAACAGTCGAAACAGCACCGAACCCATCACCGCCCCCGCGATCAGAAAGCCGATTTTCTTGGTGCCGACTAGGGATTCGCCCAGGATCACGCTGGCCACGCCCCAAACCAACATGCCGATTCCCATCTGCACGTCGGCAAATCCCTGATATTGCGCCATTAACGCGCCGGCCAATCCAATTAGGCTATTGCCCAACATCAATGCCCCGATGGTCATCAGATCGACATTCACACCCAGCGCGCGGATCATTTTGCTGTTGTCGCCGATCGCCTGCATTGCCAGTCCGAAGTTGGTGCGAAAAAACGTGTACAGCAAGATGCCGATAACAATCGCCGCGAATCCCATCAGCATCAAGCTCGACAAATCGCGACTGGGCGCCTCCCAGCCGGCAATGCTCACGACGGTTTCGTCGCCGAACAACAGCTTGGCCCAACCATCGCCGTAATCCATCACCGTGCGTTCAGAGAGCAGCGGGACATTGCTTTTGCCCATCACCCGCAGATTGACCGAATACAGTCCGGTCATCACCAAAATGCCCGACAACAAGCGATCGATGCCGAACTTAGTGTGCAAGATGGCCGTAACGCCGCCCGCGGCTGCGCCGGCCAGTGCGGCGCAAAACGTCGCGAGCAGGGGATGGATCTGGCCGACGATCAATGTCGCCGCCGTTGCGCCGCCGAGTGCAAATGACCCGTCGACGGTTAAATCTTCAAACGCAACGACCCGAAAGCTGATTAGAATGCCGAAGGCGAGCAGCGAGAGAATCAAGCCGATGGTCAATGAGCCGATGAGTAGCGTCATCCTGCCTCCTCCACCCGCGCGGCATCGTCAAGCGGTCCGATCCAACACGCGCCGCTGAGGAGCTCCGATTCGCCCGAACCGGTGATGGGGCGATCGTCGCGGAGCAGATGCAGCACATCCTGCAAAGCTCCGCTGTCGAAAAGCTCGGCGACTTGCCTTTCCAATCGCAAGGTCCGTTTCTTCAGCGTTCGATAGGGAAATACGGCGGCGTGAAAGTGGCCATGGACATCGTGCTGCGGGTCCAGTTGCCGCACGAACGGTCCCAGCGCCGACGCGGAACTACTGCCGCTTTGCATGGCCACGCCGGCGATGAGGGCGAGATTATTCCGATAGACCTGCTCAGCGCTGAACGACAGCCAGTCGCGGATGCGGGGAACGTCAAAAGGTTGTGATCCCGCGACCGCGGCCGATTCCGGAACACGGCGCAGCTGCGCGCCGACCAGTCCTGCACAATCGCCGAGTATCACAAACGCCGCCGCCGACATCTCTGTCTCTTGCAGGGCCTGCCGAATCAACGCCGAAAAACCGATTTCCTTTCCCCGCTCCGAGGGTTCAAAACGGATCAAGGTCGTGAAATCGCCGCTCCACTGAATCCCGTACAGTAGTCTCGCAGCGGGAGTGAAGTCGGCCGAAGACACCGAATAATCGGGCAATCCGCCGTGTATTTGCGGCGATTGCGCAGCCGTCCCGGCCACCGCAATAATTTCTCCAATGCGGAGCTGGCCCTCCTCGGGCGTCTGCTGCAGTGTTCCCAACCCAATTCCGAAATCGTCCGAATCGAATTCGAAGGGCGTCAAGTCATGGGAGGACGACTCGAACAACGCGCGCGGCTCGCCGATCATACGCCATGAGAGCGGTTGCGGATCGCGCAGCGAATAGATCTCCATGTCGATGCCGTCGCCGCGGGCAAAGCGCGTCGACGTTGAGAGCGCCATCGTCAGCGAACCGGCGGAGCGTGCCGAATTCGCTGCCTGGGGATCACACAACAGTGTGTCCAGCAGCCGGACCTGCTTCAACACCGATTCGACCTGCGGTACCGGATTGTAGATGCCGAACAATCCGTTAAGCTGTTGCAATTGCTCTTTCGCGGCGAGCAGCGCGGCGATGCCCGCCGAGCTCATATAGGTCACCCCGGCCAGATCGACCACGATGCGATGCCATCCTTGCCGCTTGCAGGACTCGATTTCGTTGCGGAAGTGGATCGACGAATCGTTGTCGAGGATACCGCTGGCCGCCAGCACAAGCAGATCGCCGTTTTCTCTCTTTTCGATGTGCATGAGCGTCCAATCCGATTCCCTGATCCGACGTGAGACGATCTACGACATCGGCCGCCGGGAATACATGGCAATGAGCGTTGGCGACGCATTCGTCGAAATTCGCGCCGCCGAACTCGAAAGCCCAACATGGCATGGGCATCAGCAGGAGCTGCATACGACTGTCTAATCCGAATTGCTCGCCAAAATACCCCAACGGGGACCGATCCGCAATGAACGACGACGGCCCGCGCTCCCATCCCGCTTTCGGCAGCCGAGTCGGGCCGCGACGATTTGAAGGCGAAGACGCCGCATTTCGTGCCGCGCCATTTCTAGCGGCTGTCATTCACAGGCCCCGACGTGGTAACATCATCAAAAAACCATTCTCCATGACGCCAATTCAAAAGGACCCACCGTGATCGCCCCCCGCACCAATGCGCCGCGTGAAACGGCCGGATCGCGGCCGCCGCACCGCCGTGGACTCAACCACATCGCCCGCCGAGTCGTTATGTCCGCCGCCGTCGCGGCGTTTTGCGGTCTGGCACTTTGGTCAGAACGTGGGATGCAACACCGCCAGGCGTTGGCTCAGACACTGCAAGCAGCTGATTCGCTGAAGTGGTATCGCGGCAATATCCACACACATTCGCTCTGGAGCGACGGCGATGATTATCCGGAAATGATCGCCGTATGGTACAAGGAGCACGGCTACGATTTTCTCTGCTTCACGGATCACAATATACTCCCTACCATCGAGCGTTGGACGGAGCCTGCCAAAAACAAAGGCGGGCAGCTGGCGTATGACAAACTCAAACAACGATTTCCCGAGGATTGGATCGACGAGCGGACCGTCGATGGTCGCGTCGAAGTTCGCTTGAAAACGTTCGCGGAAATCTCGCAAAAGCTTGCCGAGCCGGACAAGTTTCTGTTGATCCAAGGGGAGGAGATCACCGACCGCTTTAAGAACCTACCGGTGCACATCAACGCCAGCAACGTTCGCGAATTAGTCACCCCCCGGGGTGGGGAAAGCGTCTATCAAGTGATGCAGCAGAATGTCGATGCCGTAGTCGCCCAGCGCGAGCGCACGGGGCAACCGATGCTGGTTCACCTCAACCATCCAAATTTCGGCTATGCCGTCACAGCCGAAGACCTGATGCGTGTCCGCGGTGAAAACTTTTTCGAAGTCTACAACGGACATCCCAGCGTTCATAACTCAGGCGATGCGCAGCATGCATCTGCGGAGAGAATGTGGGACATCATTTTGACGCGGCGGATTTCCGAACTGGACATGCCCTTGATGTTCGGGTTGGCCACCGACGACGGCCACGAGTATCACAACATCCCCAGCCGCGCGAGTGAACCCGGCCGCGGCTGGATTATGGTACTGGCCCAGAACCTCGCGCCCCAGTCGCTCATCTCCGCTCTGGAAGCCGGCCGGTTCTATGCGTCTTCGGGGGTCGCGTTGGAGAAAGTCACCTCGTCCAGCGAAGGGTTGGAGGTGAAAGTTGCCGCCGAGCCGGACGTGACCTATACCATCGAATTCATCGGCACCCGCAAGGGCTACGACGATTCCAGCCAACCCGTCACCGACAACAAGGGCGATGAAATCTGGACGAGCCGGAAATACAGCAACGAACTTGGAACCGTTTTGTCGAGTGTCAAAGCTGCCGGTGCCAAATACGAATTCCAAGGAGATGAACTCTACGTGCGGGCGCGAATCACCTCATCGCGGCAACATCCCAATCCCTCCGAACCGGGCGAATTCGAGCGAGCCTGGGTGCAACCGCTGCGAGGTCCCGGCGCGACTACGGAAAGTCCTGGTGACCGCTAATCGCTGCGCTAACAATCGAACTCGATGCAGCGAGGCTTGTAAAGCGTTTGTGTGTCTCTTCAGGCGAGGGTGATCCCGCAGAAACTAAGCCTTGTGAGCGAAAGCCGGAACCGTCAGTCTCGCTTGGTGGATCGGACGTCCGGCCGGCATCACCAATGCATCACAAACCCGCCATCGACGTTGATCGTCTGCCCGGTGACGTGGGCGGCGCGCGCCGACGAAAGAAAAACGACCATGTCGGCGATGTCTTCCGGGCGTTGCCATCGGCCCAGCGGGACGACGTTTTGGATTTTTTCTTCCGCCCAATCGTCGTAGCTCCGCTGCCGATCGGGCGGCTGTTGTTCGTTCCAGGCCTGCCAGACGCCGCGGTTGAGGGGGGTTTGCACCATGCCGGGGCAGACGCTGTTGACGCGCACGCCGTAGGAGGCCAGATCCTTCGCGATGCATTGCGAGAAATTGATCACGGCCGCTTTGGAGGCGCTGTACGGCGGATCGGTTTGCGATCCGATCTGCCCGGCGACGGACGAGATGAAAATGATCGTGCCGGAGCGGCGCTTCTTCATCGGTTCCGCAACGGCATGGGCCACGTGAACGGTCCCCATGATGTTCACATCCAGCGTCGCCCGCCAGTTTGACGGTTCAAGATTCGTAAACGGGAACCCGAATTTCCCCGATCCGATGGCGGCGCAATGTACGACATGATCGACCGGCCCCAATTCTCCCGCGGTCGCAGCGGCCGCATTCAACACGGCCGATTCGTCGCAGATATCGGTCGCGATTCCATGAGTAGAGACGCCGAACTGAACGGCGATCTCCGCGGCGGTCTCGGTGACGGTCTCCGCCAAATCCCAAAGGGCCACATGCGCCCCTTCGGCAGCGAAGCCGCGGGCCACGGCCAAACCGATGCCGCTGGCGCCGCCGGTCACAACCGCGATGTGATCTTTGAGGTCTAACTGCATGAGCTGCGTCGCGCTGCGGGATTAAAAAATGGGTGGCTGCTGGGATTGGCCGGCGGGAAGAGTATAAAATGGCGGTACCATGAGTGGCAATTGCTCACATGACGAAAGCAAACTGTCGGCCGCGAATCGGCCGCGCACGGCAGCGTGTTGGTCCGCGCTGCTGGTCCTGACGGCGGCGGTGGGTGTCTATCTCGCCGGAGTGGCGGCGCTCGGCATCCTGCGGGGGGGCTCGGCAGAGAATCATTTTTCGCTGTGGGTGTTTCTATTGCACATCGTGTTCGGCGGGCTGGTCTGTCTGGCCGGCCTATTTGTCGCCACACGTCAATGGCTCCCCGACCGCGGCGCTCACGACCGTCGACGGCGGTCGGTCTGGGGCCTTGTCGCTTTGCTGATCGTTGTCGTCTTCGCATCCGGTACCGTACTACTGCGCGACGGGCGTGACCTGCAAATTGAACACTCCACCTGGCGGCCGATTCTGTATGCCTTGCACGTGGCGGCACCGGTCCTGATTCTGGGAATTGCGCTGCTATTTCGTGGAGCATTTTTTTCCGCGCCGTCGCGGTCATTGCCGAAGTACGCGGGATGGACGCTGTTGGGGATCATTCTCCTGGCAGGGCTGCATTGGCAATGGCCGTCCGCTTCACGCACACCGCCGCCGAACGATGAGGCCCCCTTTTTTCCCAGTTTGACCCGTACCGAGGCGGGAGCGCTGATGCCGGCGGCGACGTTGATGCGCGATCAGGAGTGTCAAACCTGTCACGCCGACGTGCACGCCGACTGGCAACAAAGCGCGCACCGCGCAAGTTCGTTCAACAATCCCGTCTACCTGGCAGCGGCACGGGAAACGCGCTCGGTCGCCATCGAAAAACATGGAGATTCGCGGGCCTTTAACTTCTGCGCCGGCTGCCACGACCCGGTGCCGATGCTCAGCGGCACGCTCGATGATGCTATCGAGAATCCGCAGCAGGCAACGGCCCAAGCGGGCATTACTTGTACCGTCTGCCATGCCATCACGGCGGTCGGCCCGGGGCAGGGGGTCGCTACGCGGGGAAATGCCGACTATACGATCGCCGAACCAGCGCGATATCCACTTTCCGATACGGGCTTAGCTCCACTGGATTGGCTCAATCGGCAACTGCTGCTCGTCAAACCGGCCGTACACAAGCAGACCTTTCTCAAACCGCTGCATAAGACGCCGGAGTTCTGCGGCACGTGCCATAAAGTCCATATCCCGGAGGAATTCAACGGCTACAAATTCCTGCGGGGCCAAAACCACTATGATTCCTTCGTGCAAAGCGGCGTTTCGGGATACGGCGCGCGAAGTTTCTATTATCCCGAACAGGCCGCCGAGAACTGCGGCACCTGTCATATGCCCCCGCGGGAGTCGCGAGACTTGGGCGCCGACGACTCGCACATCCGCGACCATCAATTCCCGGCAGCGAATACCGCGCTGGCGGCAATACGCGGCGACGAGGCGGCGATTGACTTTCATCACGATTTCTTGCTGGACTCTCTGCGAGTCGATCTGTTCGGCATCCGCGAGCAAGGTCGCATCGACGGCCCGCTGCATGCGCCGTTGCGGCCGGAGGTGCCCACCTTAAAGCCCGGCGGGACGTATCTGTTGGAGGCGGTGATCCGCACGCTGCGGCTGGGGCACCAATTTACGCAAGGAACTGTCGACTCCAATGAAGTGTGGCTGGAGGTGACCGTGACCGATGGTGCGGGAAACGTCATCGGCCGCAGCGGCACACTGGATGACGACCGCCGCGTCGATCCCTGGTCGCATTTCGTCAATGCATTCGTGATTGACCGCCACGGCAATCGCATCAACCGCCGCAATGTGCAGGACATCTTCGTGGCATTGTACAACCATCAGATCCCGCCAGGCGCGGCTCAGACGGTGCACTATGCCTTCACACTTCCTCAGGAGGTCCCGGGACCGGTGACCGTCGATGCGCGGTTGCGTTATCGGAAATTTGACCGAGAGTTGATGCAGATTGTCAGCCGTGAATTGAAACGGCCCGAACTGGCCGAGCTCGAATTGCCGATCGTGGATATTGCCCAAGACCGCGTAAGTTTTCCGGTCGAAGGTTCAACAGCCAACATTGACAACCCGCCGGTCAGGATCCCCCCCTGGCAGCGGTGGAACGATTTTGGCATCGGCTTGCTACTCAATGGTCCTGCGGAATTGCGGCAGGCGGAAGAGGCGTTTCGTGAAGTCCAGAAGCGAAATGCCGGACAAGGATCGCTGAATCTGGCGCGGGTCTTTCTGAACGAAGGCCGGCTGTCCGAAGCGGGTGAGGTGTTGGAGCAACTCAAAGGCGACGACGATTCGTCCGTGAATTGGTGGACCGTCGCCTGGCTCGATGGAGTCCTGCAACACCGGCTGGGCAACCTCGTCGAAGCGGCGCGGCAGCTAAAACGCGTGATCGCCGGTGACGATCCGGAATTGGCGGCACGCGGTTTTGACTTCAGCCGCGACTACGTGGTGCTCAATCAATTGGGCGAAGTGCTATTCGACCATGCCCGCAGTTGCCGCAAGCCTTCGCAGGCGGAGGAGCGGCAGCGACTGCTCCGCGCGGCAGTTGCAATGTTCCAACGCACACTCAAGCTCGATTCAGAAAATCTCGTGGCCCATCATAACTTGGCGCGAATCTATCAGGAATTGGGCGACGAATCCCTCGCGGAGCAACACCGGCAATTGCACCTGAAGTACAAACCGGACGACAGCGCCCGTGGTGAGGCGATCCAAGCCGCGCGCAAAAAGTACCCCGCCGCCAATCACGCCGCGGGGGATGTGGTGATTTACGATTTGCAGCGTAATGCGACACCAAATCGCAGTGCAAAATAATCAACAAAAACCGGAGGAGCCGCTACTCGCGATGAAGAACGTCAAATTGCAGCATTGGCTGATCGTGTTTCTGGCCGTCGTGATCGGTTTGGTGATGTTTTTCTGCCTGTCACCGATCCCGAATTCCAACGACGTCGAAAATCCGCCGCCACCCCCGCCAGATCTTCCCGCCGAGCCGGCGGCGACGTCAGATCAAACCCGCGCCCCGCCGCCGCTGCCGACAATTCCTTTTGCTGACATCACAGATCAAGCCGGTATCGATTTTGTGCACGAAAACGGTGCTGCCGGCGAGACGTTGCTCCCCGAGACAATGGGCAGCGGTGCCGCGTTTTTCGACTACGACAACGACGGTGATCAAGATCTGCTGTTGGTCAACGGCACGACCTGGCCGCATACAGAATTGATAGAACCCGCGGCGACGTCAGCGCTCTATCAAAACGACGGCAGCGGGAAGTTCCACGATGTCAGCGCCGCTGCCGGATTGGACCTCACCTGTTACGGCACCGGCGTGGCTGTCGGCGACTTTGACAACGACGGTTGGCGGGACGTCTTTATTGCGGCCGTTGGCCCCGATCACTTGTTGCGCAACGTATCGGGACGTTTCGAGGAGGTCACCTCCGAAGCCGGCGTCGCGGGAGATCTCCGTGCCTACAGCAGCAGTTGCGGTTGGTGGGATTACGACAACGACGGCGACTTGGATCTGTTCGTTTGTCATTACATCCAGTGGTCGCGGGACGATGATTTGGCTCAGGATTTTTCGCGAACCGGCGGGGTTCGCGATTACGGCCCGCCGCTGAACTTTGGCGGCACGTTTCCGACATTGTTTCGCAACGACGGCGACGGGCGGTTCAGCGACGTCACAGCGGCCGCTGGGATGGAGATCCTGGCCGAATCGGGGAATCCTCTGGCAAAGTCATTGGGAATCATGCCGATCGACGTCGATGCAGACGGCTGGCTCGATTTGATCGTGGCCAATGACACCGTGCGCAACTTCTTATTCCACAACCAGCGAGACGGTACATTTGCCGAAATCGGGGTGCAGGCGGGAATCGCCTTTGACAATTCCGGAAATGCGCGGGGCGGAATGTGAATCTATGCTGCCGACTGTCGGACCGACGGTTCGTTGGGTGTAACGATCGGCAATTTTGCCAATGAAGCATCGGCGCTGTACGTCGCGCAGCAGACGTTACTCTTTGCCGACGAAGCCAACATCACCGGCCTGGGCGCGGCCACGTTGCTCGATTTGACGTTCGGTACCTTCTTTTTCGATGCAGACCTCGACGGGCGGCTCGATATTTTTTCCTCAAACGGACATGTCAGCGCCCAAATTGAGCGCGTGCAATCCAGCCAAACCTATGCCCAATCCCCGCGGTTGTTCTGGAACGCTGGTCTCGCCGCGCCCCGGGAATTCGTGCCGCTGTCCGCAGAACAATGTGGCGCCGATCTACCGAAACCGCTGGTCGGCCGCGCCACGGCCTATGCGGATATCGACGGGGACGGAGATCTGGATGTCATCATCACCGCTGCCGGCGGACGCCCGCGTCTGCTGCGCAATGATCAGCAAACCGGCCACCACTGGCTGCGGCTGAAACTGCACGGCACAACCGCCAATCGCGACGCCATCGGTAGCCGGGTCGTCGTGCGGGTGGGGGATGCGACTTACTCGCGGCTGGTGATGCCGACGCGAAGTTATTTGTCGCAGATGGAGCTGCCGGTCACGTTCGGTCTAGGCCAAGCGTCGCAGGTCGACGACGTTGTCGTCTATTGGCCCGGCGGCGATAAGCAAGTCGTGGCCAATCCACAAATTGACGCCATCAATGACGTGACGCAACCGTGACAACGTTCGGCACCCGACGTCACTCCTGTTCGCGGCGCCATTCCACCTGCAGTCGCTCGTAGTCTTCCAGCGTGTCCAAGTCGAGCAGGATGTGGTCCGTGGCGACCGGGAATTCTTCCACTTCCGACTCGTGAACGTGGACAAGACGATTCAGACCCTGATGCGGGGAAATGTGCGGCACCTCTTCGGCCAGCCCCCAACGAAACAGCGTCGGATGCCCCCGCCTTCCGTCGTGAGTGGGCACCAAAATCGGCGCCGATGATGCCCGCCATTGATGGAGCAGCATGCTGACCGTGTTGGCATCTACTAACGGATGATCCGCCGGAATCAGCATCCAACCGTCGTTGTGGGTCGGCTGCCGTTCCTGGGCGAGAAAATCCAAGGCATATTGCACGCTCTGCCGCATGTCGGCGGGGTCAGCGCCGGGACGCACGACGCACGCGCCGGCCGCCGCCGCGGCCTCGGCCAACGCCGTATCATCGGGACGCACGACCACGATGACGTCCTCCACACCCCCATCGCGGAGCGCGAGGACGAGTCTCGCGATCACCGTGGAATTCCCCAACGGCAAAAGCAGCTTGGGACGGCCCATCCGCCGACTCCGCCCGGCCGCCGGCAGCACCGCAAACATCCGCCCGTCACTCACCTTCGTTCTCTCCTCGTGAAACCCGCTCATGCCCAGGTCACGACCTGGGTTGGTCGGTAGCTGCCAATTCCTCAGCGTAGGTTTCCGTCATACCGCGCAACCGCTCGGCAATCAACGTTCGCAGCTTAGCCGGCTTGAGCACTTCCGCCTGATCGCCGTATCCCAGGATCCACCAGGAAATCTCATTCAACCCGTCGACGGTGACTGAAAAGTCCATGGTTTCATCGCTGTTCCAGGCGATACGCTGCGTTTTGTGCCAACGGACTTCGGCGACGTTGTGGGCCACCATCTTCTGAAACCGGACGACGACCTGTTGGCTCTTGCCCGGCTCGCGGATCAAGTGCCAGGCATTGCCCAGATAACGTTCCAGTGAAAACCGCGGCGGAATCGTATAGGTGCGGTCCAGCAATTCGGCCGATATCACGCGTCCCAGATTGAACGTGCGGACCTCCCGATGCATTGTTGAACGTCCGATGACGTACCAACTGCGGCGGAGAAATAACAGTCGATAGGGATGCACGACGGTTGAGATGTTCTCCCATTCGGTCAAACTTCGATACTTAATCCGCACGCAACGGCGCCGAGAGACCGCCTCAACGAACAGGTCGTAGTACGAGCGGCCGGTGTCCAGGGATTATGCGAGTCGAGCCGCACTGCGAGCGCTTGTGTAATGCCGTTGAGTTGCTCGCGGAGATGCTGCGGCAGATTGCTGACGAGCTTCAATGCTGCACTACGCGCCCCGGACTGAAACGGCACGCCCCCCTCGCCGTCGGCTAGTTCGTAGCACAACGTCAACAGCGCCAACGCTTCATCCAGCGTGAAATCAGTCGGCGGCAAATACGTATTCGACGGCAGCGAGTACCCTTGCTGCTGCTCGTCATACTGGATATGGATGCCCCCCTCTTGCAGCGTATTGATATAACGGAAAATCGTTCGCCGGCTGACTCCGCACAGTTCAGCCAACTGCGACGCGTTGTGGTTGCGCCCGGATTGAAGAAGTTGTACCAATCGTAAAACGCGGTGCAAGCGCTCATCAGCGGACATGGGTGCGGACTCTTGAAAAAGCGAGCGAAGTTTTCAGAAGCGACTGCCGTCGAAGATGGGGGGCGACCCGCGGCCCAGAGCGAATTCTCTGCCGATCCACAATTTAGAACCCAATCGTTACGACGTTTGTTATAGTAGAACGCGGGAGCGGATTGATGTCAAAGTGACAGACCGCGCCGCGGTCGTGCTGTTCAGGTAGGGAACACGCGCGGGGCGGGACGCGAA
>CALFYU010000534.1 GCA_937952455.1 uncultured Planctomycetaceae bacterium | reverse complement strand
GCGGGACCAGATCGTCCGCCCGGTATCAAGGTCCAGCGCCCAAAGATAATCGCCAGAGACGATCAACCGGATCTGGCTGACTCCCAACAGGTGACGCACTCCGCCGGTCAGTTCCTTGCTCCACTTTTGTATGCCCGTTTTGGCGTCGATGCCCATCACCGTTCCGGTGGTGGGGGTCCGCCAGAATTGGCGGGCGTCGCCGCCGCGGACAGCCACTTGTTTCAAATCGGCCGGCGCCGCGATTACCATTCCTTGGCGATACAGGCAGGGGAGCAATCCGTTTTTGAGTTGTCACGTCCAGGGACGCTGAGGTCGGCGTTCGTAGGTGACGACCCAGTTGATCATTCCGTCGTGGACATCCAGCGCGGCGATCGCGCCTTGATTGGTCGAATAAAATAGCGTTCCCTCACCGAGCGTCAGCAACTGGTGGCTGACTTCCTCCACATTCTCGCCCGACGCCAAAAAGGTGCAAACTTTGCGGTTCCACAACAACCGTCCATCTTCCGCGTCAAAGCAGGCGACGTTGGCTTGCGGTTGGGGTGAGCTATTTCTCAAGGCGGCGTACACTTTGCCGTCGGCGACGACGGGCGATCCCTCGAATTCCCAACTTCCCTTTTGCTGCGCGATTTCACCCGCTTCGACGGTCCAAACCGTCTTGCCTTGCCCGGCGGCCACGTCCAAACAGACCAGATGGCTATCGGATCGCGTGAGGGGATCGACGTCGGTGCGGCCGGTCACCGGGGAGCCCATGCGGGCATAGAGCCGGCTGCCGTAGGCGGTCATCGTGTACCGCGGAATTCCTGCGCGTACCGCCCCGTCCGGATTCCCGATGGGGCGCAACGTGCGATAGATGACGGCATCGTCGCTATCCGGTCCGGCCCAGGCTGGTTTTCCGGTGAGCAGGTCAAAGGCGGAAATCGTCGTATCATCATTGACGAACAAGATGTCCCCCACCACGATGGGGAAGTAACTGAGATAAATCGGCCTCGCCAGGCCGGCGCGGCGCGGCAGGTCGGTTGGTGTCACCGGTTTTAAGGGGCGGGACCATTGTACGGCGCCGATGTCGTCGATAGCTTCGCCGAGCACCGAATTGCGGCTGGCGTTTCCCGCAAACGTGGTCATGCCGGAGTCGGAGGTCGCCTGTGGCCATTTTTTGGCTTGTTCGGCCAAGTTTTGCAGAATGTCGGCGAGCCGCCCCGTCTGTCCGGCCAATTTCCCTTCGGCGTCAGCGTGACGCTGCTTGAAGGCCGCGAGTTCGCTCTCGAACCGGGGCAAATCCCGTTGAAACAGGCTGCATAGCACCAAACGGGCGCGGAGCTCCGCTCGATCCCGGTCCGTATCCGGATAGGTCAATACCGTCCATGCTTCACCAGCGGCGGCGGCCGGTTCGAGGGGCAGGGTCATTTCCCAATAGCCCCGCGCGTCGCCGTAGGCACCCCGCTGAAAGGCAATTTCGCCTAAGGCCGCCAGCGCATCATCGCCGTAGCTGCTCAGAAAGGCCAATTGCACGATCTTTCGCAGCGGAGCTTCGTCGTGATTGGCCAGTCCGTCCTCGAGCCATTGCCGAGCCTGCGGATCGATCTGCTGCCGCAACGTCTGCAGCCCTTCGGCATCCATCGTTGCCAACAGGGCGTGACAGCGCGTGCGAAGGTCGATGTATCGTCCGGTGCCGGCGGCGATCAGTTTGCCGCCGTGTTGTTCCAGAATCTGATTGGCCAATTGCACGGCTTCGCCCCATTGGCGCGAGCTAAGGTACTCTTGCAGTGCCCCCAACTTCTTAGTCGCGGCCGAGTCGGTATCCAAAAACACCGTTTCCCGGAACCGCGGCGCGGGATCCGGCGGCTGTGCAGCGGCGAGATTTGTGCTCGCCGCTACGACGCACACAATTGCACTTCCGAGCACCAAACTACGAGCATTTGTCATGGGGCGGCTGTCTATCGGCAAGAAACGTGATAACAAGACCACTGGGCGGCGGCGGATGTTCGGCCCATGGCCGCCGCGACGCAATCATTAGCTTCGCAAGCGATGTCCCAGCGTGAATATGCAAATTGCAATCAGCAGCGAAACCGGCATCACAATCAGCGGGAAGTTGTAGAAGTTTATCGAGAATATGACCATCAGGGGCAAAAAAACGAGGCAGCAGAATTGTAACGCAAGGCCAATCGTTTGACGCATAGGGGAGTTCCTGGCGATTCATGCTCACGAAAATGCGACGTCCACCGGCGGTGACGGGGAACATTTTTATCCCATGCGGCGACCGTTAGACGTATTCTACGGTCCGGGCATTGGCAACAACAACCCGTTTGAGTCGTGAGCGACGAAATTCGAGGTTCGGTTCGCCGGAATGCCGGCGATGTGTCGTGGTTGAGATGCCGATTGCGGCCGCCCCTGCGACCGGAAAGTCATAGAGCGTCCGTCTGAAATTCTCCGTTTGATCAACAATATTCCATTCGGTTGGCTTGCCAGCGACATCAAAACGGATGAAGATGGTTGCGATGGCCGCAACCAAACAGTCGCATGTGGCCGTGATCACGCGATTTGGCTTTCAAAAACATCGTTTGAGGTTGGGCGGAACCGCGAACGGACGCAACACGAGAGATGCGTGCGTTTCGTGTTTGACCGTCGCACGGGAGTAATGCAACGGATGTCAACGTCGACCACCAAGCCGGCTCGGATTGCATCGCTGGACCAATTCCGCGGTTACACCGTGGCCGGCATGTTCCTGGTGAACTTTCTCGGCGGTTTCACCAACTGTCCCCAAGTACTCAAGCATAGCCACAACTATCTGAGTTACGCCGACACGATCATGCCGCACTTCTTGTTTGCGGTAGGATTTGCATTTCGCCTGACGTTCGGCCGCCGGATCAGCACGGCCGGTGCTGCAGCGGCGTATCGAAAGGTGGTCACGCGATTTCTCGGCTTGATGTTGGTGGCCATTGCCGTATACGGCTCCGGTCGCGCGGCGGAATCTTGGGAAGAGCTACAGCACATCGGCGTGTGGGGCGCGCTGTATTCGCCATTGAAACGAGAATGGTTTCAAACATTGATGCACATCGCGCTCACGGCTATTTGGATCACTCCGGTGATCCGATCGTCCGCGTACGTACGCATTGCCTATATGTTTGGATCGGCGGCCCTGCATGTTTTTCTGTCGCACGCATTCAATTTTGAATGGTGCAGCACGTCTCCCAACGTGATCGACGGTGGACCAGTTGGCGTTTTGACGTGGTCGATTCCCGCACTGCTGGGGACTTTGACCTGTGACGCCGTCGCCGGGGCTGAAGGACGTCCCAATTTGGTCAAAATGTTCGCTTGGTCGATTGTGATTATGGCCATCGGTTGGCTGATGACTTGCGGAACGCGGTTGTACGACGTCACCGAAAGCCAAATCGCCGAGCGGGAAGAAGACGCAAAGATGCAAAAGTATCTCGCCGACGAAATCAATGGACGGATTGCACCGCTGAAAAAGGAACTCGATGAAGTCGGCAAGGCGATTGCCGGTTATCGCGAGCAACTCGACGGCATGTCGCTGGCCGTGGACCAAGTCACTGATCCCCAGGAACGCGAGAAACTCAATAAAGAGTTGGAAATCGCGCTCGAGAAGGATAGCGAACTTCGCCACAAGATCGACGAGATCAAACAGGAACTTCTGGCATATCGTGACGGCACCGAGGTGTTTGTCAGCAAACAGCTTGAAATCAAAGCCAAGCTGGGAGAGATCGACGCAAAACTGAACGGTACCAAGACCGTCGACAAGGTCGTCGATGAAAAGGAACGGGCGAAGCTGACGGCCCAAAGGGAGGCATTGATCAAAGAGGATGCGGCCGCCGCGGCTGGACTGGAAGAACTCAAAAAGAACCCGCAAGATCCCGATGCGCCAAAGGTGAGAGTCTTCCGCGATCCAAAACTCGCGTTGGATCCCGTATTTCCATCACGGTCGCGGATCGACGCCCTCAAAGCGCGATTTGACGAACAAGGCTGGCGGGCGATTGTTGCCGAACCCCCGTTCGTCTATCCCCCGCATACCAAACCAGGGGTGGGTAAACGCTCAGTGATGTTGCGGGAATGGAACTATTGGATGGTCAGCCAACGTCAAGGCACTCTCTCCTACACAGTCATTGCGGGGGGAATGTCGATTTTCGTGTATGCGATCTTCTACATCGTTTGTGATATATGGGGATTCCGGTTGGGGTTATTCACCACATTCGGCACTAATGCCTTGTTTGCTTATGCGTTGCACCCCCTGACCGGCAGTGCGGTGAAAGCATTTATGCCGCGCGATGTGGCAACATGGTATATGTGGCTCGGATTCGCAGTCTTCATGTTATTTACGTGGCTGTTTGTGCGTGTCCTGGAGAAGAACAACATCTACATTAAGCTGTAGCCGGCAGGTTGCAGTCAGATCAAAACTAAAGACCGGCCGGGAGCGATTCCGGCCGGTCTTTTTTTGTGCGTCGAGGGTGCCGTTGCTGGCTTGCCCCGCAGTGTTCGTCCCTTCGAGCGTTCGCACTGGCGAACAAGCCGCCGGTGGACCCCGATTTTCGTCAGTCGCTAATAACGAACGTGTGTCTGCACGTAGAATTGCGATGCGGTATCCCGCGGCAGAGTGTTGTGGACATATTCGCCGTACCAGAACCAGGAGTATCCGACGGAGATGTCGAAGTTGGGATTGTAGGTGTAGCCGACGATCAAATCCAACTCATTGCCGATGTTGAAACCTTCGTTAAACGTTCCCAGCGGCGCTCCGGCGACGTTGTATAAGAAGTCATTGGAACTGGCCAGGTCGAACCAATGCCACGCCGCCGTCCCCTTCCACTTCTTCGCCGGAACGACATCCAACTGCGCGCTATAATCCAATAGGTTCTGACCGGAGAGATTATCCAGAATGCCCCAGTAGGCGTGCCCCAATGGATAGAGCACGCTGAACGTGTTCGTTTCGTCGTCGTTGGGGTCTTGGTCGCCCGATCCCCAATAGAACAGCCCCGACAGACGCGGCTGCCAGGGGACTTGTTTCCAGGTGTGGCCCAAAATTCCGGTGAAGAATCCGGCATTGATCCGCTGGCTGTTGTCGCTGCCGAATTGGTAGGCGCCTTCGAAGTCCAAGTCCCACACCCGCGTGGCTTCGCCGCACCCGTCGGTGACCGGGCTGGTTGTGTTCCAATGGAGGCCGACGGTGTGCCGAAACCCATCCGCGACGTTCTCTACTTGCTGCGTGTCTCGCAGCCATAGCCAATACAAATCGACGTAACTATTCTCGAATCCACGGTAGGTGGAATAGACGCCCGAGAAAAACTGGTCGTAGTCGGGTTGATTGAAGTTGTTGTCGAAATCTTCCACCGGCACGATCCCCCGGGCAACGGCGTTGACCGGATTAGTAACGAAGAGATTGACGTCCCAATCCCCTTCGCTGTAAAGGTATTTCAGGCCTTGGAAGTTTCGCCGGGTGTTGCTCCAGTCTAGCGGCGAGACCAATCGTTGCTTGCCGTAGAGCATTTCCTGCCGTCCCACGCGAAAGGTGCCGGGGAGGTCGAGCGTGGTTTCGAGGTTCACATCGACAAATGCATTGAGGACCTCCCAACGATCGACGTCGATGGGCAGCAGCGGCAGTTCGGGACCCCAGGCACTCGCGTCGAGGAACTCCACATAGACCCGGCCCCAGTCGGCAACCTCGAGGTTAAAATATTGCCGCCAGCGCCACAGGTGATAGTTGCTGCGCCCCGGCCCTCCCGGCCGCAAGCGGTTGCGTTCGTCCATCGGGCGATAGCGGAGTTCCCCGCCTGCGGAGAGTATCAGGAAATCGTCGACTAGCGAGATCTGGTTGCGGTCTTCGCGCCAGCGGGGCGGGTAGCAGGAACGAGG
>CALFYU010000533.1 GCA_937952455.1 uncultured Planctomycetaceae bacterium | reverse complement strand
CCGCGCGGTTAGTGGTGAGACTCTTCGACGCTGCGTGTCGCGCGGCGAAGGATGTTGGACATATGCCTGGCGTGGCGCGCTTGGATATTGTTGTTTTTGAGGTCAATGATCGTGAGCACGAACGTGACAAACCGCCCCTCGACCGCGCGGTTGCACATATGGTTGTTGATACGCTGGACGGCCTCAACCCCGTCAGTGACGAACTGCATCGTGCTTTGTACCACGCTCGACAGCCGCGACATGACCAGCGAAGCGGGGACCCCCTTGCCCGCGACGTCGCGGAACGCCAGACAAATCTTGCGATCTCCCAAGCGGATTACGTCGAAGTAGTCTCCCCCGACCGCCTGTGCGGCTTCATACGAGGCGTAGAACTTGTAGTCGCCGACTTCGGGCATCTGCTCAGGCAAAAGCGCTTTTTGCACGCTGCGGGCAATCGACATTTCGCCGTCTTGCTTCACTTTCTCCATGTGGGAGACGAGCAACCGCGCGTTGTCATAGGAAAGTGCCGCCTGGCCGGCGACCGCCATTAGCAAATCCAGGTCCTCGTTTTGGAATTGGTTAAATGGGTTTTGCGTGTCGATGTTGATCACGCCCATCGGCTCCCCGTCCAGTCCCAACAGCGGTACGCACATCATCGAACGGATCGTCAAATTGGAAATCGATTCGCTTGCTTCAAACCGCGCATCACTGGCGGCATCCGCCGAGAGGATGCCGGATTTTTCCTCGAGTACCTTGTTCAGGATCGTACGGCTGATCTTGACCGATTCGTCCTGGTCGTCCAGGCGGTGCTTGATCGCCTTGGGAATCATGTGCCCGCGGAGGGGATCCTTGAGCATCACCACGCCGCGGTCCGCGTGCGGAAACACCGTAAAGAGCGTGTCGAGGATTTTCGGCAGCAGCGAATCGAGATCGACCGTGCCCGCCAGGCTGCGGCTGATTTGCAAAATCGCGTCCAGCTTCGCTTCGGGGCGGACTTCCAGCTGGCCGAACAGCCCTTTGGTGGTGAGCGTCCCCATGATGGTTCCCGGTTCGTCGCCGCCGTCACCGGTGATGTCCAAATCAAATGCCGGCGGCGGTTCGCCGGTCCGCGGCGCAGACGTATCCTGAAATCGCAACAACAACGGCCCAAATTTGATGCGGTCGTCATCACGCAGCGCCACCGGTTCAATCACCCGTTTGCCGTTGAGGATCGTGCCGTTGCCGCTGCCCAAATCTTCGAGAAAGTAGGCGTCGTCGCGGGGGACGATCCGC
Source organism: uncultured Planctomycetaceae bacterium (assembly GCA_937952455.1). GTDB lineage: Bacteria > Planctomycetota > Planctomycetia > Planctomycetales > Planctomycetaceae > Symmachiella. The sequence goes on along the minus strand of CALFYU010000533.1, from coordinate 3,668 downwards.
GCGTGGTGCCGCGACACAATGTTGGAATCGAGTTGGATCGGGCAGTCGGGATGACGCCCGATCGTACAGTCGGGATCTGTCAGCTTGTATTCGACGCCATTGCGCACAACCAGGGACGCCATGGCAGAAGGGATTATCTGTTATCAGGACGAAATGGAAATGGGGGTGTCACCGTCCCAAACGGGGGCGGTTGCGCGGATTGCCGCCTGCTCAGCGCCGGCCAAAACGACGGCAACGCTCTAAAGTGCCATCGATTCTATGCTTCGACGCAGCCGCATGCAACATGCACTCGGAGCTCAAGTGAGCACCGGCGGCCATTGTTCACGAAATGCGAATCGCGTCAACCGATGTTGAAAATGGTTTCTACGTTGCCCCGCAGTACCAAACGGCCCAATTCGACGGCGCGGCGTTCGGACCAGCCGCGGCCAATGACAAAATCGCCTGCCAGCGCCGACGCCAAGATCCGCCGGTACATCGCGAATTTCGGCAGACCGAATTCCAGTTTATACATGTCGCTGTAATAGCCGATTTGTTTGGTCTTGGGGACCGCCTGCAGGCGGCTGCGGCAGTCGTGTTCGATATAAGCGGGGATGTTTGAGTACCACCAATGTCCGTTGGTGACGACGTTGGGAAAGATCCAACTGTAGCTCACCAGTTCCTGATTGCTGGTGTGCGCCAGCACGGAGATGGGAAAAGTCACCTGCGGAAAGGCGTTGAACAGCGCCCGGTAATTGATCAACGACGTTCGCTTGTCGTACAGGTCTTGGCCTTGAAAAACCCCGTCCGCATAGACCCCGCGGTTGACGCCGATCATCAGGTCAAACGGCAACTTGAATTCGGCGCATTTTTCCGCAAGACTCCAGAACACGAAGCAACTGAGCGTTTGGCTTTGATCCTTGGGCAATTCGTCACCCGACACCAAGGCGGCGACCGCACCGTCGGCATCGGTGAGAGAGACCTGGCGGGGAGAGAAATCGGGCGGGAGTGAAATCGCGCAGGCCCGGGCGCCGTTTTTTGTGAAGTGCTCAAAGAGTTTGCCAATCCCCGCGACGACGCTCGACGCATCGGAGATTTCAATGCCGGTCGCCTTGTGAAACCGCTCGCGCGTCGCCGGTTTCGTGAGGTGAAACACCAGGTCGTCCGTCCGCAGGCACGGGACGTACCGCTGCGTATTAAATCCTGCGAGCGGATCATCGAAGTCGTTGGTGAGGAACACCTGCTCCAACCCGCTGAGCTTGAGGACCTGTTCCTCCCAATCGGGCTGGGCCATTTTTGCCGCTGCAGCATCGTACAGGCTTTCCCAATTGTCGACGGTGACGTTTTCTGCGTGGAAGTCGAAGAATGTCTCGCACATCTCCAGCAGCCAACTGTACTGTGCCGTGTTGTCCAATTCGGCCAGTTTGGGCACCAGCCGGCCGACCTTCTCTTTGGGGGCGAGGCCGGGTTCTTCAATGCGGTCCTTGGGCAGACCGGCGGAGTGGGCCAATTCGGTGTAGTAATGGTAGCCCAAAATATCGGCCAACGTGGTCGACGCCGCCGCGTGCGGATTGATGTGTGAATGGGGATCAATGAGCGGGATTTTTTCCAATTCCGCCGTCAGGCGTTGAATGAGTTCTTGCGACATCGTGAGAGTGGTGCCTTTTGCTGTAGACGTTAAGCGTGTCTTAATCACCCCGTTGCGGCTGCGTGGACAGCAATTCTTCCAGACGTGCCGAGCCATTGGGGGTACGGAAATTAATAGAAAAACCGCCACATTGCGCGTCGGTGCAGTGTGGCGGTTTGAAGGTGTCCAATCAAGGGAAACGCGGCTCTCCCGCGCACCTAGCAGCGTTATTTCTTGGCTTGGGCGTTGTCTCCCGGCGGTTTGGGGGGATCAAAGTTGACGATCACCTTGCCGTCCGCTCCATTCCAGATGCGCAGCACGCCGTCTTCACCCCCGGCGACGACCACGGTCTCATCATCGGTGGCGTCGGCGCTGTACATATAATCTGTGCCGCCGCTGAAACTGCGGAAGTTTTGGCCGTTGTCGGTCTTGTGGTACCGCACGGTCTTGTCGCCGCCGCTGCTGACGATGTTGTTGCCGATGCCGATGAAGTGCAGCGAGGTCACCTGCTTGGCGTATCCGCCGATCGTCCGCTGCTGTTCGCCGGTCGTCACGTCCCAGACCTTGATGGCGTTATCCGCCCCCGCGCTGGCAATGACCGTGCCGTCGGCCCGCCAGGCGACGTCCAACACGTGATGTGTGTGGCCTTCAAACGATTTGACGTGCTTGCCCGATTCGACGTCGAAGATCTTGGCGAACTTGTCGGCCGCTCCCGACAGCAAATAGCGGCCGTCGCGGGAGAACTCGACGCCGAACACCGTATCGCTATGCGCGTCGGCGAACGTATGCAGCGGCGTCTGTTTGGCGACATCCCAAATCATCAGTTCTCCGCTGCGGGACGGTTCGCCGCCGCCGGTGGCGAGTTTTGTGCCGTCGGAACTGAAATCCAGCGCAAGAACGCGATCAGCGAACGGCGATTTGCTGAGGTCCAGCGGGGATTCGGCCGAAGCCCCGAGCCGCCCGACCAGATTCCAGGCCGGATTGCGGTCCCAAATTTTCACCGTGTTGTCGGCCGCCGCCGAGACGATGTCGCCGGCTGCGGTCACGGCTGCAGCGGTCGTCGCGGCTTGGTGTCCGTTAAATGTTTCCAGCGCAGTGCCGGTTTCGGCGTTCCAGGCCTGTACGGCGTTGTTGTCGCCGACGGTCACGAGCGTTTTGTTGTCGGGTGAAAACACCACGCCTTGTACGGTTTTGACGAGCGCGGCCTGGGCGTTATTCGCCTCCGTCAAAGCCGTCGCCGCGGCGTTGGCGGCGGCTTCAGAAGCGGCCTGTGCCGCCTTGGCCGATTCCAGCTCTTTGGCCGCCCGTTGCGATGCACGTTCGGCGGACGCAAACGCCTTGTCGGCCGCGTTCTTGGCATCGACTGCTTTCTTGACGGCGGCGTCCGCATCCGTCGCGGCTTTGTCGGTCTTGGCTTGCTCGGCTTGGGCCGCTTTGAGTGCCTCGTTGGCGTCGGCGATCGCTTTATCCGCGGCGGCTTTGTCTTCGGCTGTTTTCTTAGCCTCTTCGGCTGCCTTCACTGCGGCTTGGGCGTCGGCGACTTTCTTATCGTTGGCGGCCTTGGCCTCGGCGGCGGTTTTCGCAGCCGCTTCCGCTTCGGGGACTTTTTTGGCCGCTTCGTCCTGCGCCGTCTTAGCCTTCGTTTGCGCTTCGGTCGTCGTGGTCACGGCCTTTTCGCTCGTTTCGACTTCTTTCTTTGCGGCGGCCAACAGTGACTTGGCGATCGTGTCATCATTCGTGCGCTTGGTCACGATGCGTCCCGCGCGGTATTCCCCCTTCAGCTCCGCCACCTGTTTAGCGTCGGCCGGATTCCACAGTTTGGCGACCGTTCCGCCGGAAGAGGCAAAGCGTCCCCCATCGGGACGGACTGCGACGTCGGTCACCGGGGCACCGTGATCCATCGACTGCAATTGCTTACCGTCGGCAAGATTCCAGACCCGCACCGACCCGTCTTCGCTGCCGGAGAGAATCTGTTCACCGGCCGGCGTGATCAAGGCCACCGCGGTTACCGGCTTTTCGTGCCCTTTGATCTCCCGCGCGGGAGCGTTCACGGGGGTATTCGCAT
>CALFYU010000532.1 GCA_937952455.1 uncultured Planctomycetaceae bacterium | reverse complement strand
ATGTACAGCGATTTGGTTGAACGGTCCAAGGCGACGTCGTAGGGATACTCGAGCGCCAGCCCGCCCGTTTTCTCTCCGAGTACCTCGATGAACTTGCCGGAATCGGTGAAGACTTGCACGCGATTATTGATCGCATCAGCGATGTAGAGCCGGCCGTCGTCCCAGACAATGCCGCTGGGACGCTGGAATTGCCCGTCGCCAGTGCCGAATGTTCCAAACGTCAGCAGATGCTTGCCGGCAGCGGTGAATTTTTGAATCCGGTGGTCGCCGCCGTATTCGCAGACGTAGATGTTCTCTGCGTCATCCTGGCAGATTGCGACGGGGAATAGGAACTGCCCATCCTCGCGGCCTTCACTTCCCTGGTAGGAAAGCACGTTGCCGATCTCATCGAAATAGACCACGCGATGATAGTGCGTATCGGCAACCGCAATCCGTCCATCAGCCAGCAGACAAACCCCCTCGGGTTTGCCGATAATGTGTTCGGGCATTTCCCATTGCCGCAACAACTTGCCGTGCTCATCGAACACCAATAGCCGTCCCCCGTTGTCGAGGCACAACACTTCGTCATTATCCCCGATGCCCAACCCCCGCGGTCGGGGAATTTTGGCGCCCATCGGCGGGGACATCCAATAGTTCACCTCCAGTACCTTCAGCAGCGGCTCATCATCTTTGTCGCACCCGGGCGAGAGCAGGGCGGCGAGGAATAAGAGGCAAACATGAATCGCCACCCGCGCGCCGCGGCGGAGTCGATTTTCGGCCGGCCGGTGAAAGAACGTGCGTCGCATGTGCGAGTCTTCGTTCAATAACTCGACTTCTTCGATGCTGCCGGAGAAATGCGCCGTTTCGACGACCAAGGGGCTTTCTGCGATCGGGCGAATTTCGATCTGCTCGGGCCGCAGACAGGGGGATTCCGGTGGGGACGCCACGTTCCACTGCTGCGCCTCTTGCGGCGGCAGCCAGTTGGCTGCCCCGAGAAATTGGGCCAATTCGGGGGTTTCCGGGCGGTAATACAGCGCCTCGACCGGTCCTTGATGCAGCAATCGCCCGTCTTTGAGGCACAGTGCGTGCTCGGCTTCGCGCAGGACGGTTTCGGGCGAATGCGTGGCGATCACCAGTGATGTGTCCGTTTGAGTCAGATGGTTCCGCAGAACGCGCCAATATTTGTCCGCCCGCGCCGGATCGACGTGGACCAGGGGTTCATCCATGACCAAGACAGCGGCTCCGCCCGCCAACGCCCGCGCCACGGAAAGTCGCGCTCGTTCCCCCTGGGACATCAGATCCGGAACGACGTCCGATTTGTCTATTAAATCGAACTCAGACAACAGCTTTTCCACCCGTGCCGGGGCGTCCGCTATCCCCGCCGCCAGAATCTGCAAATGCTCGGCCGCCGTTTCGTGCGGCCACAAACCGTCCTCCTGCGGAACCCAATACAGCGGCAAACGCTGCCCGGTATCGTCAAACCGGCGTTCAATGCGGCCCCGTGTAGGCCGTTCAAACCCGGCGAGCAGATTCAACAGCGACGTCTTACCCGCGCCGGAGTAACCAATCACGGCGGTCACCCCCGTCGAGACATCGCACGAGACCCCCTCCAGCCGCGGACGCTCGGTTCCGGGTAGCGTGACGTCGTTCAATGTCCACAGCAGTCCGCTCATCGGCCAGGTTACCTTGATCGCGCAATTAATCGGTCATACAGCGGGGCGACGAACCGCGCCGCCGGCAGCAGCGCCGCCGCCAACAACACGGGCACCAGGACCGTCAGGGCGAGCATCGCCGACAGTCCGCCCGCTTGGCCGTAGTGCATGAAATTGTAAATCCGCATCGGCGCCGGGTCCAATCCCGACGGCCGCAACAGCGAAGGCAATGTCGGATCCAAATACGACCACCAACACAAGAGCACCACCGCCCAATAATGCCCCTGGTAGCGAAGTCGCCAAAGGACCGGCCTTGCGCGCCGCCGTTGCGGCGGCGAACCGCTCCGCTGCAGCAATTCAGCCAAGTGAATCGGTTCCCTGCGCCGCGCGGCGGCCAACAACACCTGTAGCAACATCGCCCGCGGTAACAACCACAACACCAGCGCTCCCCACCAGGGGAGTGGCGTGTCGTACCAGCGGTAGAGTGCCTCCGTTTGAAATAGCGACAACGTCGTCAGCCCCAGTGTTAATCCGCCGAACAACCCCGGCAGTCCGGCTAAGATCGCCACCGCGGCGCGCAGTTTCTGTCCTGGTCGATTCAATGCCGCCGGCAATAGGAGCGCCGCAAATCCGTAAGCCGGCACCGCTGCCTCCAACGTCATCCCCAAGCCGACGGCAATTTCTTTAAACAGCCGCGGATTGCGCCGCAAAACAACCAGACCGTCGGCCATCCCGGACGACAAAATGCCCACCGGAATGAACCACAATAAGGTGCAGCCTGTGACCAAAAGACACCACAGCAACGGTCCCACAACAGGAGATACGGCGCCGCGCGGTGCGTCACGATTACCCGCTGCCCGGCGGCTTTTGAGGATCAAGGGAATCATCGCGATGACGATCGCCGCTTGAATACCCGTGGGAATCAGGTCGTAACGCAATGTGGTATTGATCGGCAGCCCTTGCGCCTGTTGGTCAAACAGCCAAACCGTCCAGGAGGTCGCATTGACCAGCGAAACCAATTCGAACTCCTGAAACGCCAACAGGAACATCAACACCGCCGCCGGCAGCGCCGCCCGATAGGGGCCTCGCACATAATACCCGGCAAGTTCACGGAATCGTTTCCAGGGCGAGGCGTCCGCAGTGATGGCCAGTCGGCGGCAATAGAGCGCCTGGGGCGAAATGGGCGGATGGGGCGTAAAGACGGCGATCACCGTCCCCACCGGCAGGACTTTGAAAAAGACCAGCGCCGCATAGAATAATTCATTGAGCAGCGGGTGATGTATCAATGAGAGTGAGAAATTGTAATAGCCGTATCCCACGAGCATGTCCGGCGCAAAAAACGGAGTTAAGACCGCTCCCCACAATAATGTACGGCGGCGTCCCCGCGCGGTTAGCAAGCGGCGGCGGATGGCAAAGCAGAGCGGCACGGCGCACGCGGCGACGATCAGACTGCGCAGTAGAGTCCAGCCGCACGCCTCCGCTAGACTCACTGCGTGTACTCCCCTTGCAGCCAGGCCAAACAGGCGGACCGCGCGTCGGCAAGGCCGGTCAACGGATAACCCAGCCCGGCCCATTGTTTGAGTTGTTTGACCTCATCGGACAATTGCGACTCATCGACCGGCCCCAGCGGAATTTGCCGCGACTTTGACGCGGCCAGCGCCAATTCCGTCTGTTCGGAGAGTAAGAAATCGACCAACAGCTGCGCCCGCACTTTTTGTTTGGTCCCCTTGATGATTGCCACCGAATTGGGAATACAAATCGTCCGTCCGTCGTCCAACGTTACCGGGAGCGCGCCGATGGGTTTGCCGTCGTCGACGCCGACGTAATAGTCGTCCGTGTCGGTGAATCCCCAGCGGCAGACCCCTTCGCCGACAAGGTTCTTGACGGTCGCGTTGCCGGTCACTTCCCGAATGCCCCGTTTATGCAGATCGGCATGCCAGGCCTTCAGCTTGTCTTCGCCCCACAGGTCCCACAGCACGCTGTAATGCGAGAGTGTCGTCCCAAACAGCGGCTTGGCGATCGCCGCTTGTGATAAATCCTCCGCCGCCAGCGCCTCAGCCAACGCCTCCGCGGTGGCCGGCATGGCATCGGTGTTGATGACATACACCCGCAGCCGCGCCGCGAAGCCGGTCCACTCCCCGTCGGGGTCATTAAACTCGGCCGGAATCCGTTCGTAACCCGGACCTCGGTAAGGTTCGAGCACTCCTTCGTCTTTGAGTTGCAGCGTCCCCAGCACCTGATTGTTCCAAAACACGTCGCAGCGCGGCCGCTCCTTCTCGCGAATCAGTTGCTGCACCAGACCCAGCGACTTGGTCGCTTCGGTGTCATAACGCGGGACGACTTCGATTCCGGTTTGCTCGGTGAATTTCTGCAGAATGTCATCGGCATACAACGAGTCGTGCGCGCAATACACCACCAGCGGATCCGGCCCCGTTTCCTTGTTGCAACCCAATACGAACAAGCCGATGACGATCGGCGAAAACAACAACCATTGAAGTCGCATCTATGATCCTTACCGACCCTGCGAGAATACCGTCCCGATAAAACAAAATTAGATCAAACACGTGGGGTGCCACCGGCGGCTCGTCCGCCTGTGCGCACGTGTCTTGACGTCCCCGCAGGCAAGTGCATCCAACGTGGCATCGCCCGGGCGGGCAAGCCGCCAGTGGCATCCAAAAACCTCCGTTGCAGGGTGAGAACGCCGGCCCGTCATTCCGTTGCCGGTTCGCTATCACCGTCATCGAGCGTATCAAAGTAGCTCTTGATCCCCTCCAAATAACCCGGTGGCACCTGCTCCTTGACGATCGCTTCGCTGACGCCCTGTTTGACCTTCTGGATCGATTCGCGGTACTCCTTCTTGGCGTCGCCGCGGTCGCTGAGACCTTTGTCTTTGAGCGTTAGCAGCACCTTGCCGGGTCGGATCTCCGCTTTTGACTTTTCGTTGACGAACTTCGAGTCAATCTCATCGTTCTCCGGGACTTCCCCGCCGCGTCCGAAGCCCTCATTGCCGGTCCCTTCGCCTTCCGCCCCCATTTCGGCCATCAGCTGTTCGTAATATTCCTGATAGTCCTCCAGGGAGTCGAGACCTTCCATCTCTTCGCCGTCAAGTTCCCCTTTGCCGTTGAGTTGCCGGGCCTGTTGAATGGCCGCAAGCGCCTTTTCCAATTCTTTCAGGTCCTTAGCCGACTGCGCGATCTCCTTGAGTTCCATCTTCGTGAGTTCCATCGATTCGGTCAGCGCCTCCAGCGCCCGGGCGCCGTCCTCCACCGCCACCGTCTCGTGCCCGAA